>JAITAP010000047.1 GCA_031284065.1 Prevotellaceae bacterium | reverse complement strand
TATTTATCGTCAAACAGGCATAAAATTTCTTCGGGACAAGTAATTACACGACAAAAATTGCTACTTTTGCCGACAAATTCTTAACGTATAAATCCCAAACAAGATGAAAGTAGCAATTGTTGGCACAAGTGGCGCCGTAGGGCAAGAGTTTTTGAAGCTGCTGGAGCAGCGCAATTTTCCGGTGGACGAGCTTGTACTTTTTGGCTCCAAGCGCAGCGCAGGCCGCACCTACACGTTCAAGGGCGAGAAAATTGCCGTAAAAGAGCTCCTGCACAACGACGATTTTAAGGGGGTGAACGTGGCGTTTACCTCTGCCGGAGGCAGCGCCTCCAAAGAGTTTGCCGAAACCATCACCAGGCACGGCGCGGTGATGATAGACAACTCCAGCGCTTTCCGCATGGATAGCGACGTGCCGCTGGTGGTGCCGGAGGTCAACGCGGAGGACGGCAAAAACCGCCCGCGCAACATTATTGCCAACCCCAACTGCTCTACCATCATCATGGTGGTGGCGCTCAAGGCTATCGAAAATTTGTCGCACATCAGGCGCGTGCACGTGGCTACGTACCAGAGCGCCAGCGGCGCAGGCGCAGCCGCCATTGCCGAGCTCGAAACGCAGCTGCGGCAGGCGCTGAGCGGAGATAAGCCTACTATCGAAAAATTCAAGTACCAGCTGGCGTTTAACCTTATCCCCCAAATAGACGTATTCGCCGACAACGACTACACCAAAGAGGAGCTGAAAATGCACAACGAAACGCGCAAAATTATGCACAGCGACGTGGAGGTGAGCGCTACCTGCGTGCGCGTCCCTGTTCTGCGCGCGCACAGCGAGGCCGTGTGGGTAGAAACGGAAAAGCCGCTCACGGTAGAGGCCGTACGCGCCGCGCTAAGCAACGCGCCGGGCGTGACGCTCGCCGACGAGCCGGCAGGCTGCAAGTACCCCATGCCGCTGTTCGCTGCCAACGAAGACGACGTTTACGCGGGGCGTATCCGCAAAGATTTGGCCAACCCCAACGGAATAGCCCTCTGGCTCGCAGGCGACCAAATCCGCAAGGGCGCTGCCCTCAACGCCGTGCAGATTGCGGAATACCTGATTGAAAATGCTGAAATCTGACCTGATGATTATTTACAGAATTTCAAAATTTTCACAGCGAACATGTATGCTGTGTAATTAGCGCGCTTATGGCTTCAAACGACCGGAAAAACCGCATGGGCGTGGTGTACTCCACCAACCCCAACTTTAGCTACGAAAAGCCGCAGGACGAAGCCGCCGTCACCCTGCCGCCGCCGCAGCAGAACCTGCGCGTGCAGCTCGACCGCAGGCAGCGCGGCGGAAAGCAGGTTACGCTGGTAACGGGGTTTGTTGGCAGCCGGGGCGATTTGGAGCAGCTGGGCAAAATGCTCAAGGCGGGGTGCGGCGTGGGCGGCGCTGTCAAGGACGGCGAAATCCTTGTGCAGGGCGACCACCGCGACAGGGCGTTAAGCTTGCTGGAAAAGGCAGGGTACAAGGCCAGGAAAGCGGGAGGATAGCGCCCACGCAAGCTGCGACGGCTACAAAATGGCCAGATTTTTTCCGCAGGCCAGCAGCAGCAAAATAGCGCCGCCAACCGCAATGCGGTACCATCCAAAAGCCTTGAAGCCGTAGCGCGTAAGAAAGCCAATGAAAAACCGTATTGCCAACATGCCTACCGCAAACGCCACCACGTTGCCCACGCCCAGCAGCACAAGGTTCTCCCTGATATTTTCTTCGGCAAAAAGTATTTTGTAATCCTTGAGCAGCTTGTAGGCAGATGCGGCAAACATGGTGGGCACGGCGAGGAAAAAGGAAAATTCGGCGGCCGTTTTCCGGTTTAGGCCGGTAGCCATGCCGCCTACAATGCTGGCCGCAGAGCGCGACACGCCGGGTATCATGGCCACGCACTGCGCCAGCCCAACCTTGAGCGCACGGCGGCTACCAATGCGCTGGTCTGCGCTCCGGCTGCCAAACCAGCGGTCTACAAACAGCATTACAATTCCCCCCAGCACCAGCATAACGGCCACCACCGCCACGCTCTCGAGCAGCATGTCAATGTAATCGCCAAGGAGAAAGCCAATGACGGCGGCGGGAAGAAACGCTACAAGCAGCGTAGCGTAAAAGTTGAGGGACTGAAAAAAACGCTTCCAGTACAAAATGAGCACCGAAAGAATAGCCCCCAGCTGAATGTTGACCGTAAACGCCTTGACGAGCGGAGTGCTCTCAACGCCCAGCAGGTGCTGCGCAAGAATCATGTGGCCGGTGGACGAAACGGGTAAAAACTCCGTAAGCCCCTCCACGATAGCTACGATAACGGCTTGTAAAATGTTCATGGAATTTATATGTTTGCGCTGTTGGCAATTTACATCATTGCAGAATTTTCATAATTAACACATTGAAACCTGTGAGTTCTGAAAATTCCGAAGCTCTGTAAATCATCATTGTTGCTTTGCCGGACGCTTCATAATGGCGTAAATTTCGAACGCAAAGCCAAACATAACGACGATTGGCGCAAGCGTAATGCGGCGGAAGCTGTAGAGCCCTTCGGCGTTGAACACGTTAGGGTCGGGCAAATTGCCGCCGCTCATGAGCACAAAGCCTATCACGATGATGGCAAAACCTATAAGCATCAGCTTGTAGTTTTGCAGCCCAAGGGCAATGCCTGCGCCGGGTTTGTCGGGTTTGGCAGCAACCGCAGCTTTTGCCGCCGCTGCTTTGGAGTGTTGTTTTGACATGCTATATAATGGTATTTTATGTAGTTTACTCTCAAATTTTTCCACAAAAAACTTCAACTCTCAATTTCTAATAGTACAAATCGTTCGCTTTCATATCCAGAAACTTACTTACGGCAAAGTAGGTGGAAATAACGCCCACTATCACCCCGATAGCGAGCAGGCAAAGGAACAAAATCCCCACAACTTCTACCGATACCATTTGTATCATTTCGCTCCCCATTTCGTTGCGCACAATGTAAAACAAGCTGAGCAGCAGCAGCATGGCCACTATTGCCGAAATAACTCCGTGCAGGGCGCTCTTGAGCATAAAGGGACGGGTGATAAACGCCCGCGTAGCGCCCACCAGCTTCATGGTGTTTATCAGAAAGCGGCGCGAGTAAATGGAAAGGCGTATGGTATTGTTGATTTGCGCAAACGAAACAAAAAATAGCAGCCCGCTGAAAAGCAATAGCATGGCGCTTATCTTGTTGATGTTATCGTTCACCAACCCGATGAGCGATTTTTGGTAGGATACTTCTTTTACCTGCTTGAACTCCTTGAACTTTTTTTCGATAACGCGCAAGCTGTCGTTGTTTGCGTAGCGGTAGCGCAGCTTGGCCTCAATGGACACGGGCAGGGGGTTGTAGCCCAGAAACGCCACAAAATCTTCCCCCAGCATTTTGCGCAGCTCGCGCTCGGCCTCCTCTTTGGATATGAACTTCGTTTCGCGCACGTAGGGCGACACGTCAAGCTGCTTGCGCACCCAGGCAATATCCGCCTCAGTAGCGTTGTCTTGCAGCACCACCGAAAAGCCAATGTGCTCCCTGACGTAGCGCGACAGCCGGTTGGCGTTGAGCAGCAGCACCCCTATGATGCCAAGCAGCAGCAGCACCAGCGACATGCTCACCACCGTAGAAACGTACGAGCTGCGCAGCCGGCGCAGAGTATATGGGTTGTTTGGCGCTTTTGCCATAGCAGAAAATCTGGTTTCTTTTACGTTTGTTCTTGTTTGTACATGAAAAAAATTCGCCGTAAAAGTAGCTGTTTTTTACAAGAAAAGCAAGCATAAAAATTTTCGGCGCGTCCGGCGGCGGTTTGCTCTGTTTTTTTCCTCGTCATTTCCCCCTGTCCTCCCCTCCCCGTCATTCCCCATCCGGCTCCGTCACACCTGAGGTGGCGCAACTTTTTGCTTGAGGTAACGGCAATCGCCATCTCTTTTGCTCCGCCGCCTCGCGTAGAGCTGCCCGCAAAAGTACCGTTCGCTGCCTCCCGCGCCGCCGCCGCCGTTTTATGGCTCCCTCACCGCCAGCCGGCATACCAGAGGGTAGTGGTCGGAGAAGGAGAGGTTGGGGCAGTAGCAAATGTTGGAGCGGAAGTGGTCGCTGTAGAGGATGTAGTCTATCCTGAGGGACGGCACTATGCTCACAAAGGTGGACATGAGCCCGCGCCCGGCCTCCATAAATCCGTCGCAGAGGTTGCCGCGCATGGTGTGGTAGCTGTACGATACGGGGGTGTCGTTAAAATCGCCGCAAACCACCACCCTGTAGGGCGACCGGCGTATGTGCTTCGATATGGTATCAACCTGCTGTGCGCGTATCCGAAAAGCGCTCCGCAGCTTGCCCGAGGCGCTCCGCAGCACGCGGCTGTGCTCGTTCCGGCTATCGTGCCAGAAGCTTTCGCTCTGTAGCAGGTCCCGCTCCTTGTCGCCAAACCTGACGGATTGCAGGTGAACGTTGTAAATCCGCACCGTATCGGTTGCGTTCAGGGCAATATCGGTAAAGATTGCCGCGTTGGTAGTGCTGGAAAACGCAATGCTGCCCTGATTTACAATGGGAAACTTGCTAAAGGTGGCAAGCCCCAGCCGGCTGTTGCTGCGCGTTCTGCTGTAATATACGGAGCGGTAGGGCAGGCCGGGTACTTTTCGGGCAAACTGTTGTTCGCTTTGTACCTTAGCGTGCACGTAAAATTCCTGCATGCAGGTTACGTCAAACTTTTCATGGTTTATAAAATCAGCTATTTGCGCATAGGTAGAGGAGTCGCGATAGGTGCGCTTAAGCCCAAACAAGTTGACGTTGTAGCTCAGCAGCTTGAGGTTTGCCTCGGTGGGCGCGCTCTTTTTGCCAAGCGGCAGGTGCGCCAGCGTGCGCGCAAAGCCAAGGTTGAGCAGCACAGCGGCAAGCGGCAGCAGCAGCGGCCATTTGCGCAGGACAACCCACAGCAGCAGAAAGGCAAGGTTGAGCAGCAGCAGCGGCGCAAACAGCAGCCCAAAAAACGACAGAAACCACACCCGCTCCGGGCTCACGTACACCGACAGGTACGACAGCGCCAGCCCTGCCGCCGACAGCGCTGTGAGAAGTAACAGTATGGCGTAAACGAACCGACGCATGAAAAAGAATTTGTATTAACGCTAAAATAGCCGCCAAATCACGTATCCCCGATATTCGGCTAACCGCTACCGGCCAAATCGGGCGCTTTATTACCTCCGCAAAGATAGGAAAAATATTCCGTTCGCTTTCCAAAGCGGAGCTGCCGGCAACCGCATGGTGGAAGATAGCAACACCTCCCCGCTTGACGTGCCGGGCATTGCTGCCAACACATCTCTACTCAAGAAGTAACAGGCGTTCTACGGGAGTTGCCTTGCCTTTTTTAGGAGTTAAGCGTCAGGAATGGCAATTGCCGCTGGAGAAAAGTTGTCTGCGTCTATCCACTCCGCATCCTCGTACCTTGCAAACCACGTCAGCTGGCGCTTGGCGTAGCGGCGCGTGTTGCGCTTGATGAGCTCCACCGCCTGATGGAGCGTAATTTCTCCGTCAAAGTAGCGAAACAGCTCGCGGTAGCCTACCGTTTTGAGGGCGTTCAGGTGGCGGTACGGCAGCATTTGCCGCGCTTCCTCGAGCAAACCCTGCTCCATCATCCGGTCAACGCGGGCGTTTATTCTTTCGTACAGCGTCGCTCTGCTGCGGGTCAGCGCCAAGAAGCGCACGCTGAAGCTGCGATTTTTGGGCACATTTCGGCGAATTTTCGAAAAGGGCTTTCCCGCCGTCAGGCAGACCTCCAGCGCCCGCACCACGCGAGCCGGATTTTTCAAGTCCACCGCGCTGTAGTAGTCGGGGTCCAGGATGCGCAGCTCGCGCCGCAGGCCGTCAACGCCCTCCAGCGACAGGCGGCGCATGAGGGTTGCCCGCAGCTCGCTGTCCACCTCCGGCATGTTGTCCATGCCGTAGCACACCGCGTCGATGTACAGCCCCGAGCCGCCCACCATGAGTAGCGTGTTGTGGCGGGTAAACAGCTCGCTGAGCAAGGCAATGGCCTCCTGCTCGTAGCGCCCTACGGAGTAGCCGCTCTGCACGGAGCGGTCGGCAATAAAGTAGTGGGGTACGGCGCGCAGCTGCTCCTCGCTGGGCCGGGCTACGCCAACGTTGAGCTCGCGGTACAGCTGCCGCGAATCGCAGGAGATGACGGGCGAGCCTGCCTGCCGCGCAAGCGCAATGCTCAGCTCCGTTTTGCCGACCCCCGTTGGCCCCATCAGGACTACCAGCGTTTTTGGCGCAGCAAGGTCGGTAAAGAATACCGTTTTTTGCGGGTTAATCCTCTCCTCCGGACGTGGCGTATATATTGGCATCGAAATCGGGCATTGCCTGGTCAAAAATGGAAGAAAAAATGCTGTCTGACTTGCCGATTTGCGCGGGAGGGTCGTTGCTTTCGGAGGCGGTATGCGGGTAGTGTACGCGCGCCGCAGGCTCCAGCATTTCGCACAGCTCTACTTTGAAGCAGCGACGGTTGATAACGTCAAACATGTAGAGCAGGCGGTGGTTTGAGGCGCGCACGAGGTCGCCAATGCTCACCTCGTCCAGCAGCTCCGTACCGTTAGCGCCCAGCAGCGAAAATTCCCGCTCCGGCTCCCAGCGCTCGCTGGCTGTAAAGAACAGCACGGGCTGCGATTCATCGTAGTCCAAATCGTTTTGGATAAAGCGATGAAAATCGTACAGCGTTTGCTCCGTAGCTATATCGTATTCGCGCTTAAAATCCGGTTTTTCCGGAAAACTCAACTTAAATCTGAATATCATACACTTATATAAATTAGAGCGTAAACATACACAAATAGAGCGTAAATATACACAAAATTTTCAAGCTACACATATTTTTTCTATTTCGTACCTGTCCTGGTTTTTCCAGCGGCGGTGCGTCCACATCCAGCAGTGGGGCATGCGTATCAGGTCTTTTTCCAGCTCGGCGAAAAATTTTTTTGTTACCGCCATAGGCTTCTCCAGCGCGGCATTTTGGCTCAGCACAACCAGCTCGTACTCGTAGCAAAACCGTTTTTGCTCCACCACGCGCAGGTACAGCACGGCTGCGCCGAGCTTTTGCGCTATTCGCTCCGGGCCCATGAGCACGGGCGTAAGCTGCCCCAGCAGGGTAAGCCAGTGGGTGCACGAGCCGTGCGCGGGCGACTGGTCGGCTACCATTAGCGTCATGGTGAGCTCCTTGCGTGCCTGACTCTCCAAAAGCACGCGAAAAACCTCCCGAAGCGCCGCCATTTTTGCGCCAAACCGCCCGCGCGCTTCGGCAACCACGCGCTCCAGCGGGGC
This sequence comes from Prevotellaceae bacterium, assembly GCA_031284065.1. GTDB lineage: Bacteria > Bacteroidota > Bacteroidia > Bacteroidales > UBA932 > JAITMY01. The sequence goes on along the minus strand of JAITAP010000047.1, from coordinate 4,943 downwards.
AAACGACGCCGGCTGGTAGGCGGCTACCGTCTGGTGGCTTATGTACGGCTGCATTGTGACAACGCACTCCCAGCACGAGTAGTGAGCCGCAAGCAGAACGCCGCTAACGCCGCGCGCGTAGAGGTCTTGCATTACCTCCGGGTTGACGTAGGTTGCCGACCGCATCACGCGCTTTTGCGAGGCGTAGCGAATACGAAAAATGTTGAGCATGACGTCAAAAAAGTTGCGGTACGACGCCGACGCTATGCGGCGCAGCTCTTTTTCGGGCTTGCCGGGAAAGGCTTTTCGCAGGTTGTCCATGACCACCCTGCGCCGGTAGCCCGCCACCCGCTCAGCCAAAAAGGCCAGCACGTTGGACAGCGCGCACAAGCACCTGCGCGGCAGGTGGCCTACGCAAAACAGCACGCTCCTCAGCAAAATATCTACTATTCCATAATTTTTTCCGAACATTGCCACAGCCACAAGATTGCTTACAATTTCAAACTTTAAAGTCCGCAAATATAGTAATATTTTTGGAAATGCGAGGGATTGAGCTACACTTTAGGACGCTCGCGGGCCTCAAACCGCAAAAAAAACTTTTGGGCGCAGCCACAAAAAAGTCAACGCCCGTTTGCGCTGCCTGCCCCAAGCTAAAGACGCCAACCACGCCTGTACTTTTTCTACTTTTTACAGCGCTCCCATACGCTTTAGCTCTTCGCGCGCCTCTGCCGCCGAAGTAAACAGGATGGTTGCCATGCCCATTTCTTTTGCCGTGTCGAGGTTTTCCTGCCGGTCGTCGAGGAACACGCACTGGCTGGGGAGCAGCCGGTAGCGCTCCAGAAGGATTGCGTAAATTTGGGGGTTGGGCTTGCATACTTTCTCCTCGCCCGAGAGCACAATGCCGTTAAACGAATCGAAGAAGGGGTGCGCCTTGCGGGTTACCGGAAAGCTTTCCGCCGACCAGTTGCTAAGCCCGTAAGCGGCGTATCCCAATTTTTGCAGCTGCGCAAGCAGCGCAACGCTCTCCCCGTTTTCGTCGCCCAGCGACTCGTACCAGCGCGCGTGAAAGGCAGCAATATACTCGCTGTGCTGCGGATACTTCTTTTTCAAATTTCGCTCGTTGTCGGCAAACGACGCTCCGCCGTCCAGATTGTTATTCCATTCCTCCTTCCACACATTCCGCATAAAATTGTCCAGCTCTTCAGCCGGCACTACTTGGCGGAATATCCGGCGAGGGTCCCACGTAATAAGTACGTTTCCGAAGTCGAAAATGATATTTTTAATCATGCAGGTTTTTTTTGGTTTGGCGGCAAAGGTAAGGAAATTTTTGGGCACGGGTTAAATCCGCCGGGCACATCACGCGGCGCTCAAAAACAATCCCGACTTAAAATGACACCGTCCGGTACACGGCGGCGTATATTGCATATCAGCGCACAGATGGCACAGGTTAAGCAGGGAGAAATGGATAAAATCTGTGCGCTCTGTGCGCTAAGCCAACCCATTTGAGACGCTACCCCTTTCCGGTACCGGGCTTGGCTACAGTAAATTTTTGCTTGCTTATGTCAACGGAAGCGATTATCTTTGTCCCCTAATTGGGTACATACTAATTTTTAGAGATATGGAAGTATTGGAAGTTACAAGCCGAGAACTCCGGGAAAAGCAAAAGAGTATTTTTGACATGGCGGATACCGGCGCGCAGATTGTCATCCGGCGGGGGCGCAAGCAAGCCTATAAGCTTACCCCCGTTGACGACGACGACTTATACTTTACCCCCGAAATGCTGGAAAAAATAGACCGCTCTATCCGGCAGGCAAAGGAGGGAAAGGTTACAAGAGTTAACAGCATTGAGGAATTGCACGAGCTGCTTGATTCATTATGAGCTACAGCGTCGAATTTACGAAAGATGCGCTGAAAGAAATTACCATTCTGAAAAAATCGGAAGCAGGAGCGTATAGAAAGTTACAGGGTTTGCTGGACGAGCTGTCGGAGCACCCCTGCACGGGAACAGGCAAGCCCAAACCATTGGGCGGAAGCAGAGCCGGGCAGTGGTCGCGCAGAATAACGGACAGGCACAGGCTGGTTTACTCCGTTGATGATGAAAAAATAACGGTTTTGGTTATCTCCGCACTTGGGCATTACGGCGATAAGTAAACTGTTGGATTTATAAATAACAATAAAGATATGGCACCTAAGCTAACCCACTTGAAAGAGCTGGAATCCGAATCTATCTACATTATTCGCGAAGTGGCGGCACAGTTTGAAAAACCGGTGTTGCTATTTTCCGGCGGAAAAGACTCCATTGTCATGGCGCACTTGGCGTATAAAGCCTTTTACCCCGCTACCATCCCCTTCCCTTTTCTACACATAGATACGGGGCACAACTTTGAGGAAACGCTCACTTACCGCGACAGCTTGGTGAAGACGCTGGGCGTGAAGCTGATTGTCGGCTCTGTTCAGGAGTCCATTGACGCGGGACGCGCTGTGGAAGAATCCGGCTACAACGCAAGCCGCAACAAGCTGCAAACGGTAACCTTGCTCGACGCGCTTGCAAAATACAAGTCCGACGCCGCGCTGGGAGGCGCCCGTCGCGACGAAGAAAAAGCCCGCGCCAAAGAACGCTTCTTCTCCCACCGCGACGAATTTGGGCAGTGGGACCCTAAAAACCAACGCCCCGAGCTGTGGAATATCTTTAACGGAAAAAAGCAGCTGGGCGAGCACTTCCGCGTATTCCCCCTGAGCAACTGGACGGAAATGGATATATGGCAGTATATTTTGCAGGAGCAAATTGAGCTGCCAAGCCTCTACTACACCCACGAGCGGGAGGTTTTTGAGCGCGACGGCATTTGGCTGGCCTTTTATCCGTTCATGAAGCTGAAGCCGGAAGAAAAAACCGTGCGCAAGCGTGTTCGCTGCCGCACCATCGGCGATATTACCTGCACCGGCCTAACCGCTTCGGAGGCAAATACCCTCGAGGACATCGTCAACGAAATAGCCGCCTCCCGAATCACCGAGCGCGGCGGTCGCTCCGACGACAAACGCTCCGAAGCCGCTATGGAAGACCGCAAAAAAGCGGGATACTTTTGAGCTGACTTTGCTGCATAGCGCAGCAAATTGATTGTCAAATAAATAGAAACACGGCTGGATTTTAGTTCGTCAGTAATTCGCAAAAATAAAAAAATATTTCTTAATTCAATGGCATCGCATCTAAAGAATAATTCTCAACTCTCAGCTCTCAATTCTCCATTGTTAGACATGGAGTTGCTGCGCTTCACCACTGCGGGGAGCGTTGATGACGGAAAAAGCACGCTGATTGGGCGCTTGCTGTACGACAGCAAATCCATTTTTGAAGACCAGCTGGAGGCCGTGAAAGCGGCAAGCGAACGCCTGGGCAACGAAGAAGTCAACCTGGCGCTGCTGACCGACGGCTTGCGAGCCGAGCGCGAACAGGGCATAACCATTGACGTAGCCTACCGCTACTTTGCCACGCCCAAGCGCAAGTTTATCATTGCCGATACGCCGGGGCACATCGAATACACCCGCAACATGGTAACCGGCGCGTCCACAGCCGACGCCGCCATTATCCTTGTGGACGCACGCAACGGAATTATTGAGCAAACCAAGCGGCACTCCTACATTGCCTCCCTTTTGCAGCTGCCGAATGTTATTTTGGCTGTCAACAAGATGGATTTGGTCGATTTTTCGGAAGAAATTTTTAACCGGATAAAAGACGAATACCGGCAAATTGCCCAAAAGTTGGGGCTGAAAAAAGTGCACTACCTGCCCATTTCGGCGCGCGACGGGGACAACGTAGTCGAACGCTCTCCGAAAACGCCCTGGTATCAGGGCGAAACGCTGCTGCATCTGCTGGAAACGCTGCCCCTGTGGGAAGAAAAAAGCAGCGCCCCGGCGCGTTTTCCGGTGCAGTACGTCATCCGTCCGCAAAACGACCGCTTCCACGACTACCGGGCGTACGCCGGGCGCATTGCCTCCGGAACGTACAGGGTGGGCGACCGGGTAACCGTTTTGCCTTCCTTTACCGAATCGACCGTCAAGGCCATCGACGAAGCCGGCAAATCGCTGACGGAGGCCTCTGCGCCTCAATCCGTCGCCATTCGACTGGAGGATAACGTGGACGTTAGCCGCGGCGACATGATTGTCAAGAGCGACGAGCGACCCCAGCTGAACGCAAACATTTCGGCGCTGGTGTGCTGGCTCAACCACCGCCCGCTAAGCATCGGCGCAAAATACATCGTTCGCCACACCTCCGACGAAGCGTTTGGCATTATCAAAGACGTTTACTTCAAGGTAAACGTCAATACGCTCGAAAATATCAAGGGGGACAAGGCCGTAAAGATGAATGATATTGCTCACATTGCCATCAAAACATCCAAACCCTTAAAGTACGACCTGTACGAGCAAAACCGCGTGACGGGGAGCTTGGTCATTATCGACGAGGCAACTTTTGAAACCGTTGGCGCCGGAATGATTGTGAAAGCGCTGGAAGACCATTCGTTTGCGATATAGCGGCGTGGGGTAGCTTAAAAAATAGCATGAATACTCGGATGCCATACCCAAGTAACGCTATCGAGCAAGGCACAAGCCACCTTTAGTATTCGCCCATATTTTCAGCAGCCACTCAAAATTGTAAAGCTGAATTTGCTCTTTAGCCTGCGCTGGGCTAAAGCCGCTTTCCGCATAAAGTTCCGCCAAAAGCGAAAAGCTCGGCTACCCGCGCAAATGGGCTAATGTAAGGGGGCGGCGGAATGGTCATGCCTTTCGAGCTCGTTGGGGTGCGGGGAATGGCGGCGGGAAAAAAATAGAGACGCACGGCCGTGCGTCCCCTCGTTGTTGTTGACCTAACAGGATTCGAACCTATACAAACAGATCCAGAGACTGTTGTGCTACCATTACACCATAGGTCAATGCTCGTAGTAGGGGTACAAAAGTACAAAAAATGTTCTTTA
>JAITAP010000041.1 GCA_031284065.1 Prevotellaceae bacterium | reverse complement strand
AGTAGCAATGGCATGCAAATCTCTCCCACAACCTCATTACCTCATTACAAAGCGATTGAATGAGGTAATGAGGTTTGGGGTGTACCATGCGGCCTCCTGCTACTGAGGTTGTTTTGTTGCTTGAATTAGGTGAAAATGAGGTTGCGGCGGCGACGCGGGATGACGACGATGACGACGACGGGGCGGGACGACGGCGACGCGGCGTTGGTGGCGTTAGCGCCATCCCGCCTCAAATTCCCCTACGGAGAAGCGGGGACAATTGTAATCCATCAAAAATTATAAACCTGCATAACATGAGCTGCTATTCGTTGCAACAAAGCTATTCAGAATTTAAAATTTCAAAGACCCGCTACTCTTTGCCCTGCGCCGAAATGTGGCTAAGCAAGTCGAGGGATACTTCCATCCTGCCATTCTCGGTGTAGGCGCGGTAGCCGTACTGGTAAAACCCGTCGTCGCCAATGAGTAGTATCGTTGTATCGCGGAGTATTACGTCGTAGCCGTCTATGCTTTTCACGTGCTTCAGGCGGGGCAGGCTGTCCGCAGGGTGCTTGGCGTAGTAAATTTTTAGCCCTTCGTCGCATACAAAGAGCAGGCTGTCGCGTATGGCAAGCCCGCGAGGGTTGTACATGGAGTACCCTTTTACCATTCTGGGCGCAAGTGGATTTTTTACGCTGTAAATCTGAAGCGACGGCGTTGCGTCCCAGCGGCACGAGGTTCCTGTGCTCAGGGTCACGTAGGCAAAGGTGTCGAGGGCTACCACCGGGTCGCAGCTCACAAAGTGCGATACCGATGAGAGGTTTGACAGGTTTTTCAGGCTCAAAATGTACATGCCCGACTGCGAGCCGACGTAGAGGAGTGAGTCGCGCACAAAGATGGTTTCGCCGTCATTCGACGCTATCATGCCCTCGTTTAAGGGGCGAATTTCTGAGGCTTTGCTGACGTCGTACTTGTGTATAAACGGGCTGTTGAGCGTGTACAGGCTGCCGTCCACCACGGCAAAGCGCGACATTGACCCGCCCTGCCCCGATTCTGCGCTTTCGGTAGCTGCGCCGCCGCCGTCGGACTGCGCCCCGCACGACGTTAGCAGGAGGGCAGACATGCCAAAAAATAGTATGGTACGATAGCTCATGGCTATAAGGATTAAAAGATGATATTAGAAGTAGCCCCTTTCGCGATTCTCCTTTTTGGTAAAGCCGACAATAATTTTGTCTTTGTCGTCTTCGCCAACCGTCCACCACCACCCGTTGGGCGAGGCTATGGCTTTGAAAGCATTTTGTTCGCGCGCCACCTCTTCGCTCTTTTCAAGGTCAACGGCAACGAGGTCAACGGCGTTGTCGGCATACAGGATGTTGTTTAGCACAGCAATATCCACGCATCCCGGAATTTCGATAAAATCGGTTGTCTGCGGGTCGCGCGGGTCGCTGTTGTTTATAATGTGCACGCCTTTGTACGGTTCGCAAATGAAAAGTTGATGCGTGCGAACGTAAATCTTGCCGGGGTTGCTTAGCGGCTTGGCGGAAACAAATTTCACCGACGCTTCGAGCTCGGTGCGAGTCATGTAAACAGGCTCATAAGCTTCAGACAAATATTCGCAGTCAATGCACGGGCACGACGGAAAGCAAAACAGCGCAGCCAACGCTACGCTTGCCAACATTACCGGTCGAATGTTCATAATATACCTCCTTGCATAATATATTCGGTAAAAAAGGGGGGATACTCACTCCCCCCTCAAGTCAACATTTTTTTACTACAAACATATCCGGCTGCGCTACTTTCGGCAAACGCAGCCAAATGCCTTAGCCAACTTCTCCTTACTCCTCAACGGGAGTAACCGCTTCCTGCGGTGCAGGGGCTTCTCCGGCTTGGGCTTCGGCTACCTTAGGCGCTTCGTCCACGACTTTTGTATCGGACGCTGCCGTCGATTTCTTTGAGCTGCCGCGTCGCGTGGCTTTCTTAGCCGTCGATTTTTGGGATGCTACGTTGTAGGTTTCGTTGAAATCTACCAGCTCTATCAGCGCCATTTCGGCAGCATCTCCGTGCCGGAATCCCGTTTTCAGAATACGCGTATATCCGCCCGGTCGCTGCCCGACTTTCCCCACAACCGCGCTGAAAAGCTCCTTTACGGCGTACTTGTTTTTTAGGTATGAAAACACTGTGCGGCGCGAGTGCGTTGTATCGTTCTTGCTTTTGGTAATAAGCGGCTCTACGTAAACTCTCAGCTCCTTTGCCTTAGCCAGCGTAGTTTCGATACGCTTGTGCAAGATAAGCGAGTTGGCAAGGTTTGCCAGCAACGCCCTGCGGTGCCCCGCTTTTACGCCTAAGTGATTTATTTTGTTTCCGTGTCTCATTCGTTATTTCTTACTCCTTGTCAAGTTTATATTTTAAAATATCCATGCCGAAGTTCAGGTTGAGCTGCACCAGCTTTTCGTCCAGCTCCGTGAGCGATTTTTTGCCAAAGTTGCGGAACTTTAGCAGGTCGTTACGCTGAAACTTTACCAGCTCGCCCAGCGTTTCCACCTCGGCGGTTTTGAGGCAGTTGAGCGCCCGCACCGACAAGTCGAGGTCGGTAAGCTTGGTTTTGAGCAGCTGACGCATGTGCAGCACCTCTTCGTCAAAATCGTCGTTGGTGAACTTTTCTTCTTCGGCGTCAATGGTAATTTTTTCGTCCGAAAAAAGCGCAAAGTGGAGGATCAAAATTTTAGCCGCCTCCTTCAGGGCTTCCTTCGGCAGAATAGAGCCGTCGGTTGTAACCTCGAGCGTCAGCTTTTCGTAGTCGGTTTTTTGCTCCACGCGGTAGTTTTCCTTCGTAAACATTACGTTTTTTACCGGCGTATAAATGGCGTCAATAGCAATCAGCCCTATCTCCGAGTTTTCCGCTTTGTTTTCGTCGGCCGGCACATACCCTCGCCCCTTGCTGATGGTAAATTCCATTTGCAGCTTCACGTTTGGCTCCATGTTGCAGATAACCAAATCGGGGTTGAGCACCTTAAAGGCGGTCATGCTGCCCGAAAATTGCTCAGCCTTGAGCTGGGTCTGTCCCGAAACATTTATTTTAAATTTTTCGGAGTCAATGCCCTCTGCTACTTTTTTCAGCCTCACCTGCTTGAGGTTAAGAATTATTTCGACCATATCCTCAAGCACTCCCGGAATGGAGGCAAATTCATGGTCCACCCCGTGAATTTTTACTGAGGTTATTGCGTAACCTTCCAACGACGACAGCAGGACACGACGCAGCGCATTGCCTATTGTCATGCCGTAACCCGGCTCAAGCGGACGAAACTCGAATTTTCCAAACGTTGCGTTCGATTCGAGCATTATTACCTTATCGGGCTTTTGAAATGTTAAAATTGCCATAATACTTTGTTCTTTAATCCCCGTTGTAACAGGGGTCGCTTATAAAAAAATTTGCTACTTAGAGTACAATTCCACTATGAGCTGCTCGTTTACGACTTCCGGAATATCGGAGCGCTCCGGCCTGTTGAGAAATTTCCCGCTCAAAGTATTGCTATCCCATTCCATCCACGAAAAACGGCTTTGGCGCGACCCTCCGCAGGTTTCCTGAATTACCTCAAGGCTCTTTGACTTCTCGCGAACGCCAACAATATCCCCCTCTTTGAGGATAACCGACGGAATGTTGCATACTTTGCCGTTGAGCATAATGTGCCGGTGCCCCACCAGCTGGCGCGCGGCTGCGCGGCTGGGCGCTATGCCGAGCCGAAAGACCACGTTGTCCAGACGGCTTTCCAGCAGCTGGAGCAGGTTATCGCCCTTGCGCCCTCTCATGCGCGACGCTTTCTCAAATACGTTGCGGAACTGTCGCTCCAGCAAGCCGTAGGTGTACTTCAGCTTTTGCTTTTCGGTCAGCTGAATGCCATACTCCGATACTTTTTTACGCTTTTTTGTCAAGCCGTGCTGTCCGGGAGGATAATTCTTTTTTTCGTACGCCTTATCCGCCCCGTAAATGGGCGAGCCAAACTTACGTGCAATTTTGGTTGTTGGTCCTGTATATCTTGCCATGTTGTCTAAAATTACTATTTTGTCAACTATTATTAAACTCTCCTGCGCCCTTTTGGACGGCAACCGTTGTGGGGAATGGGCGTAACATCAATAATTTCGGCCACCTCAATGCCGGAAGAATGGATGGTTCGCATAGCCGATTCGCGGCCTGCACCCGGACCCTTTACGTAGGCTTTCACCTTGCGCAAGCCCAAGTCGTACGCCTCTTTTGCACAAGCGCTGGCTGCTATTTGAGCGGCGTATGGCGTGTTCTTTTTTGAGCCGCGAAAACCTTTGCTGCCTGCCGACGACCAGCTGATGGTTTGTCCGTCGGCGTTGGTCAGCGTGATGATAATGTTATTGAAAGTGGAGGTAATGTGGGCTTCCCCGATAGCCTCAACTTTTACAATTTTCTTTTTTGTCGTTCCTGCTTTTTTTGCCATTGCTTAAAAAAAATTCAAATTCAAAGGATTAACTGCTGCCTATTTTGTTGCTTTTTTCTTGTTTGCGACTGTTTTTTTCTTGCCTTTTCGCGTGCGGGCGTTGTTTTTGGTGCTCTGCCCGCGCACAGGCAAGCCCAAGCGATGCCGAATACCGCGATAGCAACCAATGTCCATGAGTCGCTTAATGCTCAGCTGCACAACGGTGCGCAGCTCGCCCTCAAGCTTGTACCCACCCTGCTGAATAGCGTTACGAATTGCGGTTTCCTGAGCATCCGTCCAATCTTTCACTTTCACATCGTAGTCAACGCCGGCGGTTGTTAAGATTTTGCGCGAGGTGTTACGGCCAATACCGTAAATGTAGGTAAGCCCTATTTCGCCTCGCTTGTTTTTCGGTAAATCAATACCTGAAATACGTGCCATACTTATGATATATTTGTTTACTATTTAACATATAACTGTCGGCAGCATAACGTCAATCCGTGCTGCACAATCTCTTTTTATCCCTGACGCATTTTGAACTTTGGTGTTTTTTTGCAAATAACGTACAAGCGACCTTTGCGCTTTACAATTTTGCAATCTTCGCTACGCTTCTTGATGGATGCTCTTACTTTCATTTTCTACACAATTCAAAAATTCAACAATTCAAAAAATTAAGCTACTTATACCGGAACGATATTCTCCCCTTCGACAGGTCATAGGGCGTCATTTCCACGCGCACCTTGTCGCCGGGCAGGATTTTTATGTAGTGCATACGCATTTTTCCCGAAATATGCGCCGTTACCACGTGCCCGTTGTCCAGCTCCACGCGAAACATAGCATTGGAGAGCGCCTCTACAATAATTCCATCTCTTTCTATGGCGGTTTGTTTTGCCATGGCTATATCATACTTCCTTTTTGTTTCAAAACTTCCTCTACATACTCAAATGTAGTTAATATATCGGGTTGCTCCCTGCCCACCGCCACCGCGTACTCAAAGTGCGCCGATGGCTTGCGGTCTTTGGTGCGGATAGTCCACCCGTCCCTTTCCTGAAAAATGTCGCGCTTGCCCATGTTTATCATAGGCTCTACGCAAATGGTCATGCCTTTTACCAGCCTTTTTCCGGAGGAACGCTGCCCATAGTTGGGCACGTCCGGCTTTTCGTGCATTGCTGTTCCTATGCCGTGTCCTACCATTTCGCGCACCACCGAGTAGCCCAGCTTCTCCACGTGGCTCTGCACGGCGAATGAAATATCGCCGATTCGCTTGCCCTCTACCGCCTGCGCCACGCCCAGCTTGAGGCTCTCCTTAGTGGCGCGAAGCAAGCGCATTACGCTCTCCTCAACGTTACCTACGGCGAACGTGTACGCCGAATCGCCCACGTACCCCTTCATGCGCGTGCCGCAGTCCACCGACACAATATCGCCGTCGCGCAGCTCGTAGCGGCTTGGGATGCCGTGTATCACCACGTCGTTGATGGAGATGCACAGCGTGTTGGGAAACCCGTTGTAGCCCAAGAAGCCCGGCGCTGCGCCGTGGTCGCGGATAAACTGCTCTGCAATTTTGTCCAGCTGCAAGCCGGTAACCCCCGGAGCGATATGCTTTGCCAGCTCTGCCAGCGTGCGCGATACCAGCTGGTTGTTTTCGCGGAGTAGCTCTATCTCTTCAGCGGTTTTGGCTATTCCCATTTTTTTAAAGAACATTTGCGGTTTTTATGCTCATCATTTTCGTTTGCAGCTGCGAGCCGAGCTACATTCCGCTCCTGCCTTTCAAGCGTCCGGTCTTCATTAGGCCGTCGTAGTGGCGGGAAAGGAGGTGGCTCTCTATCTGCTGCAACGTATCAAGTATAACGCCTACCAGAATCAACAGCGATGTCCCCCCAAAAAATCGCGCAAACTGGTTGCTAATGTCTAAGAATGCTGTGGCAAAAGCCGGCAGGATTGCCACAAATGCCAAAAAGATGGAGCCGGGTAGCGTAATGCGCGACATGACGCTGTCAATGTACTCTGCCGTTTTTTTGCCCGGCTTAACGCCCGGAATAAAGCCTCCGTTCTTTTTCATATCTTCCGACATGTTGGTGGGGTTGACCGTTATCGCCGTGTAGGCATACGTAAAGCCAACCACCAGCAGGCCAAATATCAGGTTGTACCAAAAGCCCGTATAGTTGGAAAGCGCCACCGCAATGCCGGAGGTAGCCTCAAACTGTGAAAAAATGATGGGGAAAAACATAAACGCCTGCGCAAAAATGATGGGCATCACGCCTGCGGCGTTTATCTTGAGCGGTATGTACTGACGAACGCCCCCGTACTGCTTGTTACCGACTATACGCTTGGCGTACTGCACGGGAATTTTGCGCACGCCCTGCACCAAAGCAATGGTGGCAACAAATATCAAAAACAGGATGACCATTTCCACCACAAACATTATCAACCCGCCGGTATTCTGTGAGAAGCGCGACCCAAACTCGGTGCTCAGCGCAAAGGGCAGGTCGGCAATAATACCCACCATGATGATAATCGAAACGCCGTTGCCCAAACCCTTGTCGGTGATACGCTCGCCAAGCCACATAACGAACATGGTTCCGGCCATGAGCACGATGGTAGCAAAAATGGTAAAGTAAAAACCTTGTATCAAGAACGCCGATGGCGGCAACTTTGAGTACAGGTTGGTCAAATACGCCGGCGCCTGAAAGCACAGAATAAGAATGGTAAGGTAGCGCGTTATCTGGTTTAGCTTGCGGCGTCCGCTTTCGCCCTCGCGCTGCAAGCGCTGGAAGTAGGGAACCATCATACCCATGAGCTGCACCACGATGGAGGCAGAGATGTAGGGCATTACGCCGAGACCAAAAATTGCGGCGTTGCCAAAAGCGCCCCCCGAAAACATGTTGAGCAATCCTATCAAACCTTCGCTGGCTTGGCTCTGCAACGCTGCCAGCTGCATGGGGTTAATACCCGGAATAACCACATAGCAACCCAACCTGTAAACAAGTATCAAGCCCAAAGTGTAAAGAATTCGCTTTCTAAGATCTTCTATCTTAAAAATATTCTTTAGCGTATCTATAAACTTTTTCATTTTAAACTATATATCGCTCTATGCGGTTTATGTATTTTGTTCTTTTTTAAAGTTTGATGGCTTTGCCTTCCTTTGCTTCAATGGCAGCCGCCGCCGATTTTGAGAAAGCGTGAGCCGTAACCTCCAGCGCAGCCTTTAGCTCGCCCTGCCCCAATATTTTTATCAAATCGTGCTTCGACGCTAAACCGGCGCTCACCAGCGTATCCACGCCAATGGCGTTCAGGCCGGTTTTTTCGGCAAGCGCTTGCAGGGTATAAATGTTGATAGCCTTGTACTCAACGCGGCAAGGGTTCCTGAAGCCAAACTTGGGCAGGCGACGCTGCAAGGGCATTTGTCCGCCCTCAAAGCCCAGCTTGCGCGAGTAGCCGGAGCGTGATTTTGCTCCGTTAAGGCCGCGCGTAGAGGTGCCCCCATGTCCGGAGCCTTCGCCTCTACCAATACGCTTTTTCTTATGTGTTGAACCCGCTGCCGGGGTCAAATTATGCAATTCCATAGTAGTAATTTGATGCTTAACAACCTAATATTTCTAAATATCTTTTGCCGTTTGAAACCCGAAATCTCAAACTTCCTCTACTTTTTTTACTTCCTCCACTTTCACCAGATGGCTCACAGCCTTTATCATTCCCCTCAGCATGGGGTTTTCCTCGCGCTCGGTGCTGCGGTTTATTTTGCCCAACTTCAGGCTCTTGAGCGTGGCTTTTTGCTTGTCGGTGCTACCGATTTGGCTGCGCACCTGCGTAATTTTCAGTATTGCCATTGTTTTCCCTCCGTTGTTTTATCCGTTAAATACTTTGCTTACCGATACTCCGCGCAGGTTGGCCACCGTGTAGGCGTCGCGCAGCTCCAGCAAGGCGTTTACCGTAGCCTTAACCAGATTGTGCGGGTTGGACGACCCTTTTGACTTTGCCAGCACGTCGTGGATGCCCACGCTCTCAAATACTGCGCGCATAGCGCCGCCGGCTTTCACGCCTGTACCGGGCGCGGCAGGGCGCATGTACACCCGCGCGCCGCCAAACTTTGCCACCTGCTCGTGGGGAATGGTGCCCTTGTGTACCGGAACTTTTACCAAATTTTTCTTGGCGTCCTCAATCCCTTTGCTCACGGCTATCGAAACCTCGTTTGCCTTACCAAGCCCGTAGCCCACTACGCCGTTTTCGTTGCCCACCACTACAATAGCGGCAAAGCTAAAGTGGCGTCCGCCTTTGGTTACCTTGGTTACGCGCTCCACAGCCACCAGCTTGTCGACAAGCGCAAGGTCGGTTGTTTTTACTTTTCTTATGTTTGAATTTTCTGCCATACGATATTTTAGAATTTAAGTCCGCCCTCGCGAGCGGCTTCGGCTACACATTTTACTCTTCCGTGATACAAAAAACCGTTGCGGTCAAATACCACCTCTTTTATTCCTTTTTCCAGCGAACGCTCGGCGGCAATTTTACCCACCACCTTGGCGGCGTCCTGTCTGGTTTTTCCTTTCACCTGCTCAAGCACGGCTTTTTCAATGGAGCTTGCCGCCAGCAACGTGGCTCCCTGACCGTTGAACGCCGTATCGTCGATGAGCTGAACGTAAATTTGGTCGTTGCTGCGGTACACCGACATGCGCGGACGCTCCGCCGTGCCGTGAACAATTTTCCGAATCCGGTACTTGATGCGCTGTCTTCTTTCTGTTTTTGATTGTGCCATTTCTTTTTTACCTCCTGCTTATTTAGAAGCCGCTGATTTGCCGGCCTTCCGGCGAATTACTTCGCCTGCAAACTTAATACCTTTACCCTTATACGGCTCGGGCTTGCGCAGCGAGCGTATTTTTGCCGCAACGTGCCCTATCAGCTGCTTGTCGCTGGACTTGAGCGTGAGGCGGGGGTTTTCTCCCTTTTTTACCGCCACCGCCTCCGCTTTGACTTCCTTGGGCAGCATCAGGTGTATTTCGTGCGAAAAGCCAAGGTTGAACTCAACGATTTGACCTTTCACCTCAACCCTGTACCCTACTCCCACGAGCTCCTGCACAATGGTGTACCCCGTAGATACGCCCACCACCATGTTGTTGATAAGCGCACGGTATAGCCCGTGCATTGAGCGATGGCGCGGCTGGTCGGTGGGGCGCGCTACTTTTACTTGACCATCCTCTACGGCTACGGAAATATCCTTATCCACCGCCTGCTTCAGCTCGCCAAGAGGACCTTTCACCACAACCACATTGTCTGCGCCAACCGTTACGGTTACGCCTTGTGGCAGGTTTACAGGTAATTTTCCTATTCGTGACATGAAATTTTATTTTTTATATACTTAAATTCAAATTCAGAGCGATAAAATTGGCTCCAAAATTACAACAAAAAATTGACAAACAACTTTTCTACCGATAAATAACATACATTCTATCAAAATGTCCACCCAACGCTTAGCTGCAAAACATTATTCCTTGCTCCTATTGCTCTATCACCCTTTTCTTCGTATGCAAATGAAACATCCCTGCTCGGCGTTATCCCAATATTATAGCGAACCCCTAATGCTAAGTGCTCAATGAAAGTATATTGTACGCCAAGAGCAACAGAAAAATCAAAATCTCTATGTGCGACCGCTTGTTCCTCTTTCATCTTTTTTCCATCCGAAAATTTACCTACGCAAAAGCCAAACTGTGGTCCCACCAACAAACTAATCGGAATAGGTTTAACAGGTTTAACATCTATCAGCATGGGAATATTAATATAATTCAACCGTACTGTTTCCCGATTGGAGCTAATATTAAATGTTGCGCCTTGCATAGAAAACATTAATTCAACTTGCATGGCAAGCAAATCAGTAAAACCATAATTAACATAGCCTCCTAAAAGGAGTCCTGCAATTATTTCATTTTTTCCAGGAGTGGGAAATTCAACTCTACCTATTTCCATCTTAACTTTTGAAAGATTTGACAAATTCAACCCTCCTTTAACCCCAAATCTCACTTGTGCCGTAGTAGTGAGAGTAACACTAATCACTACGATGGTAAAAACTATTTTTTTCATTGCCTCTTTTTCTGTCCACATGCTAATCAAAACACAACCTACAACCCTACAATATTACTTGTACTGCTGTTTCTTTAGACGAAAGAAAGATTTGTACATCATCTGGAAACAAAGGTTTTTCTCTATAAATTCCTTTTGCAATGGTATCTCCTTTTGCTAATTCAAAAAAGGGTAGCACCTCAACACCTTCGTCCGATACGACCTCAGATGAAGAAAAAAGTTAAAATTCCACAATTTCTTCAATTTCGTCTTCTTTATTGCAAGAAGTAAATCCAACTCCTACAAAAAGAACTGCAAACAATGCAATTTTAAACTTTTTTGTGCATTCTTTCATAATGCTTATTTGTTAAATTAATTAAATGTTGGTCTAATATTTAATTAATTGATTGCAAAATGTTGGCATTTTTACATCTTGCTAATCTGACTATATATTCAATATACGTAGCAAAGAACTTCGCCGCCAATGTTTTGCAGGCGTGCTTCCTTGTCTGTCATCAGCCCTTTGGAGGTGGAGATGATGGCGACGCCCAAGCCGTTCAGCACGGCAGGCATGGTGCGCACTCCGGCGTAGCGGCGCAAGCCCGGCGTGCTAATGCGCTTTAGCCCCTTTATGGCGGAACGCTTGCTCTCGGGATGGTACTTGAGCGCAATCTTGATGCTTCCGGCCAACGCGCCATCTTCTATAAACTTATAGCTAAGGATGTAGCCCTTTTCGTGAAGAATACGGGTAATTTCTTTTTTTGTGTTGGAGGCCGGTATCTCCACAATTTTGTGTCCCGCCTTGATGGCGTTACGAATTCTTGTTAAAAAATCTGCTATTGGATCAGTCATTGTTGTTGGTTTTAAGTCCAGCGCCCACGCAAGGCGCCCGATATCCAAATTTAATTGTTTTTGATTACTGCTAAAATTATTCGCTATACTTATACTTTACTACTCCCTGCACAAGGTCCAGCCTGTGATTCTTTGAGGATGTGCGCTCATTTCCGTCGCTATCGTAGTAGTAGGTTTCCATGTCGTTCTCATCATTCGGATTACGCTTTCTGAGCACCCTTACCTTGTACCCTTTGTACCGCTCATCGTTTAGGTAAATCAGCAAGATGTCATCGGGTTGAATACGGTCTTTTCCAAACGACTCGTCAAACTTTTTGGCGTAAATTATATCTCCGTTGTTGATACCTCGCCGCTTCATTGAGGAGCCGTCCGCGCGTAACAGAATGTAGTCGGAAGCGTTATACTTTTTACCCTTAACAACAAACTTTTTGCCACTCAAAAGTATTTTATCTATGGCAACAGGGTTGCTCTGAATTAAGTTTTTTTCTACGATATGCCCCGTTTCAACTTTTGGCAAACGAGACCTTTGCGCTCTTATGCTGCTTACAACAATGTAAACCACTAAAGCCACAAATATAACAATAAAAATTATTGTTATAATATTTTCCATAGTATCATCCATAAGGCAATATTCTTAATTATAAAACTTCTGTCACTTTATCTTTTTCCTACCAGCTCGCCTTTTTCACGCCGGGGATTAAGCCTTGGCTTGCCATTTCCCTGAAGGTGATACGGCTAATCCCAAACTGCCGAATGTAGCCTTTGGGACGTCCGGTAAGCGAACAGCGGTTGTGGAGGCGCACCGGGCTTGAGTTTTTGGGCAGCTTTGCCAGCGCGGCGTAGTCGCCGGCTTCCTTGAGCGCCTTGCGCTTCTGGGCGTACTTTGCCACCAACTTGGCGCGCTTTACTTCACGCGCTTTCATACATTCTTTTGCCATTGTGCTATTACTGTTTTTTTGCGTTTTTAAATGGAAGCCCAAAGTGGCGAAGCAAGGCGTATGCTTCTTCGTCCTTTTCGGTGGAGGTAACAAAGGTCATTTCTAAACCCATGATTTTAGTTACCTTTTCAATATCTATTTCCGGAAAAATAATTTGCTCTTTCACGCCCAAGTTGTAGTTTCCGCGTCCGTCCAGCTTGTCGCTGATACCGCTAAAGTCGCGAATACGGGGTAGAGAGATGCAAATCAGGCGCTCCAGAAACTCGTACATTCGGTTGTTGCGCAAGGTTACCTTTACGCCTATCGGCATACCCTTACGGAGCTTAAAGTTGGATATATCCTTTGACGCTTTGGTAATCAGCGCTTTCTGTCCCGTGATGGAGGTGAGCTCGTTCTGCGCAACCTCTACCAGCTTTTTATCGGCGGTTGCCATGCCAACTCCCTGGTTAACAACAATTTTATCGAGTCTTGGCGCTTGCATGACATTTTTGTAGCCAAACTCTTTTACGAGGGCGGGCACAATCTCCTCCCTGTATTTTTTCTTGAGCAAAGGAGTATATCCCTTTGCGTCCACGTATGCTTGTGCCTGTGGTTGTGTTTTTTTTGCCATTACTTAATTTCCTCTCCGGTTGTTTTTGCGTAACGTACCAACTTGCCATTTTCGCCCATGCGACGGCCTACTCTGGTTGGCCTGCCGTTCTCGTCGTTGACCATAAGGTTTGAAATGTTGATTGCTGCCTCCTGCTTAATAATGCCGCCCTGCGGGTGCTTTGCGTTAGGCTTGGTGTGCTTCGACGCCAGATTCACGCCTTCTACAATGACGCGACCTTTGTCTATAAACACTTCGAGCACGCGTCCTTTCTTGCCCTTGTCGTCGCCGGCAATTACGGTAACGTTATCGCCTTTTTTTACTTTAAGTTTTACTTTACCCAACATGGTTGTTTCTTTTCAAGTTGTTTCTTTGTTCTTTAATCCGCCTTAAATTACTTCGGGCGCCAGCGATACAATTTTCATGTAGTTGTCGCGCAGCTCGCGGGCTACGGGGCCAAATATGCGCGTTCCGCGAATTTCGCCCTGCGCGTTGAGAAGCACGCAGGCGTTATCGTCAAAGCGAATGTAGGAGCCGTCGGGGCGGCGAACTTCCTTGTGCGTGCGCACCACAACAGCTTTTGACACGCTGCCCTTTTTGGCGTCGCCGCCGGCGGCAGCGCTTTTCACGCTCACCACAATTTTGTCCCCAAGGGAGGCGTAGCGCCTTTTGGTGCCGCCAAGCACCCGAATGCACAGCACCTCTTTTGCGCCGCTGTTGTCTGCTACCTGTAATCTCGATTCTTGCTGTATCATGGCTTACTTTACTTTTTCTACGATTTCTACTAATCTCCAACGCTTGCTTTTGCTCAGCGGACGGGTTTCCATTATGCGTACGGTATCGCCCTCGCTGCACTCGTTCTTTTCGTCGTGCGCAACGAACTTGGTGGTACGGCTAACGAACTTCCCGTAAACAGGGTGCTTCACCTTACGCTGCACGGCAACCACAATGGACTTATCCATCTTGTTGCTGGTCACAACTCCTGTTCTTTCCTTTCTCAGGTTTCTCTCTGTAGTTTCCATGTGTGTGACGTTACTTGTTTATCTCGTTAATTTTCCGTTCGTGAAGGATGGTGAGCATACGCGCAATATCCTTACGTAATTTTTTGATTCTGCTCGTATTTTCGAGCGGTGAAATAGCGTGGTTGAGGCGCATTTTTATCTGCTGGCTCTTTTCCTGCTCCACTTTCTCCAGCAAGTCTTTGGTGGACATTTCTCTGATTTCCGATGCCTTCATTATTACTCTAACCTCCTTTATGCTGATTTTTCTACTACATAATCTCTGCGCACCACAAACTTGGTGCTCACGGGCAGCTTTTGAGCGCCCAAGCGCAAGGCTTCCTGCGCAATCTCAAAAGGAACGCCCTCTACCTCAAACAACATGCGACCCGGCGTAACCGGAGCCACAAAGCCTTCGGGAGCTCCCTTACCTTTACCCATGCGGACCTCGGCAGGTTTCTTGGTAATAGGCTTGTCGGGGAATATGCGAATCCACATTTGCCCCTCGCGCTTCATGTGGCGCACAATGGCCTGACGAGCGGCTTCTATTTGCTTGCCGGTAATCCAGCAAGACTCCAGCGTTTTGATGCCAAAGGAGCCGAATGAAAGCTGATTGCCGCGCTGGGCAATGCCTTTCATCTTCCCTTTCTGCATTCTTCTGTATTGCGTCTTTTTAGGCTGTAACATTTTCTTTTTACTTCGCTAATTTTTTTACTTCTTGAAACCACCTCCACGGTTGCCGCCGGAACCACCGCCGCGGTTGTTGCTTGAACCACCGCCACGATTGTTGCGACCGCCACGACGGTCACGCTCGTTGCGTCCGCCGCCACCGCTGCCGCCGCGACCACCGCGATCTCCACGCTCGCTACGCTCCCCGCCGCGATAGTGCGGACGATCGTCGCGGCTGCCGGCGCCGCCTGCCGACAGACCGGCAAGGTTTGCGGCTACGCCAATGTTGGGGAGCAAATCGCGCTTGCCGTAAACTTCTCCGTTGCAAACCCACACCTTTATGCCCAGCAAGCCAACTTTGGTCAACGCTTCTGCAAGAGCATAGTCGATGTCGGCGCGGAACGTGTGCAGGGGAATACGACCCTCCTTGATAGTTTCGCAACGCGCCATCTCGGCGCCACCAAGACGGCCGGAAATTTGCACCTTGATACCCTCTGCGCCCAGCCGCATGGTTGACGCCATCGTGGTTTTTACCGCGCGGCGATACGATATGCGGCCTTCTACCTGACGGGCTATGTTGTTGGCCACAATCAGCGCGTCCAGCTCGGGGCGTTTCACCTCAAAAATGTTGATTTGGATGTCTTTCCCCGTTATCTTTTTGAGCTCTTCCTTAAGCTTGTCCACCTCCTGACCGCCCTTGCCGATGATGATGCCCGGACGCGCCGTGTTGATGGTTACCGTAATGAGCTTGAGCGTGCGCTCAATCACTATGCGCGACAAGCTTGCCTTTGCCAGACGCTCGTTGAGGTACTTGCGAATTTTGGAGTCTTCAACTATCTTGCCTGCATACTTGCTTCCCCCGTACCAGTTAGAATCCCAGCCACGAATGATACCTATTCGGTTACTTATCGGATTTATTTTTTGTCCCATATTCTTATGCTACTTGTTCTGTTACGGTTACGGTTTCGGCTTCGGTTGTCTCTGCTATCTCTTCAACAATCTTTATATTTTTGTTGTCCAGCACGATGTGCACATGGTTTGAGCGTTTGCGGATGCGGTAGGCGCGTCCCTGCGGCGCGGGCGAAATGCGCTTGAGCATTGGGCCGCCGTCAACAAAAATTTCTTTTATAAAAACGTTGCCCTCCTCAAGGTCGCGCTTGTCTTCTTCATTCTTGGCCTCCCAGTTGGCAATTGCCGACTTGAGGAGTTTTTCCAAATCCCGCGAAGCGTGCTTTTTGGTGTACCTGAGCACGCCCAGCGCCTTGTTGACCTCAACACCGCGTATCAAATCGGCTACCAGCCTCATCTTTCGGGGTGATGTGGGGCAATTGCGAAGCACGGCTCCCGCCACTTGCCTCTTCTCTGCCTTGAGCTCTTCCGCTCTTAATCTTTTTCTTGCTCCCATGTAATTACCTTTGTTTGATATAAAGGATTTTCTGTGATTAAAAAAATTATTGTATTTACTTATCTCTAAAACCTGCGCTGAACGACTATTTGAAACACTGCCGGTATTGCCACACTCGCTCCCTTTGAAAAAACATCTTCGTACTCTTTTGCCGTAAAGTATGCCGACATGCGACATCTATAGGCAAAATTCCAATTGGGCAGCGTTTCATAGCGAAAATAAAACTCTAACAAGGCGCTACTACCAAGCGGAGCTACGTAAGCACTTGTCTGCCCACCGCTTTTGCCGGTCAGAGGGACTGTAGTAATCCTGCGCAAACAAGCCCAGCCCCATGCTTATTAGCATATCCCTGCCATTCAACTCTCTTCTTCCAAAGAACTTTAATATCTTATTCATGCTTAGTATTCTGTACATGCCACCCACCGAAGCATACATACCGTTGAAACCTGTGAGCCATCCCGCGTCAGCGACGGCTGACCAGCGGTTGTGCCGGAGCGTGTACGACGGTCCTATAACATTGCTCACCACCAATCCCGCGTAGTGCTCCGTTTGGGCATGGGACAGCGCAGCTATCCCGAACATTAATACTTGTGTCAGCAATATTTTTTTCATCAATAAAAAATATTTTCATCGCTACCAACACCAAGCAACTTTTTTTTGCAGCGTCCTTTTTATTCTCTTATCGGTTGCCCGAATGTCCCTTAAACGTGCGGGTCGGGGCAAACTCGCCCAGCTTATGCCCCACCATATTTTCGGTAATGTACACGGGGATAAACTTGTTGCCGTTGTGCACAGCGATGGTGTGCCCTACAAAGTCGGGCGGAATCATGCTTGCGCGTGCCCAAGTTTTTACCACAGCCTTCTTTTTTCCGACATTCATGGCAGTTACCTTTTTATCCAGCTTAGGCTCAATATATGGTCCCTTTTTTAGCGAACGACTCATTTTGAATTTTAAATTTTGAATTTTGAATTATTCCACTACCGCTTTACTTTTTCCGCCTCTCAATGATAAACTTCGAGGTCGTCTTCTTTGGGTTACGGGTCTTTTTGCCCTTAGCCAGCAAGCCCTTTCGCGAGCGCGGGTGTCCGCCGGAGCTTTTTCCTTCGCCGCCGCCCATAGGGTGGTCAACGGGGTTCATCACCACGCCGCGGTTGCGGGGACGGCGCCCCAGCCAACGCTTGCGGCCGGCCTTGCCGTGCGATTCGTTTTGAGCGTCGGGGTTGGAGACCGAGCCGATGGTGGCGCGGCAGGCAACCGGCGCCATGCGCGTTTCGCCCGAAGGCAGCTTAATCACCGCGTACTTCCCCTCGCGAGCCAGCAGCTGGGCTGACGAACCGGCGCTGCGAGCCATAACTGCGCCCTGACCGGGCGTGAGCTCAATGTTGTGCACAATTGTACCCAACGGAATTTCGGAGAGGAAAAGCGTATTCCCAATTTCGGGAGCCACTCCCTTGCCTGATTGTATTTGCTGTCCCACCTTCAACCCCAGCGGCGCAATGATGTAGCGTTTTTCGCCGTCGGCGTAGGCCACCAGCGCAATGCGCGCGTTGCGGTTGGGGTCGTACTCTATCGTTTTTACCGTTGCAGCGAAGCTATCCTTATCACGTTTGAAGTCAATAATGCGATACATACGCTTGTGCCCGCCGCCCATGTAGCGCATGGTCATGCGTCCCTGATTATTACGCCCGCCGGAGCTCTTGATGGGAGCCAGCAGCGATTTTTCGGGAGTAGAGGTAGTAATATCGTCAAACGAAGAAATAACCTTGTGTCTTGTACCCGGCGTTACGGGTTTAAATTTTCTGAGCGCCATGTTTTTTTAGATGTTACTGTAAAAATCAATATTTTCTCCTTTGGCAAGCGTTACTATGGCTTTCTTACGGTGCACGTTTCTTCCGGACAAAACGCCTGTCTTGGTGTAGCGGCTTTTGCTTTTTCCGCGATAGTTCATGGTATTAACATGTTCCACCTTAACGCCGTACATTTCCTCCACCGCTTGCTTGATTTCCAATTTGTTGGCTCTTGGCTCAACAATAAAACCGTACCGGTTCAGCTTATCGCCCTGAGCCGTCATTTTTTCGGTTATAAGTGGCTTAATTAGTTGTGTGCTCATTACTTACGTTCGCTATTCTCTAATTCGTTGTTGTAAATTCGTTGTTTACTTTGCTGCTTCAGCTGCTATAAATTTGTTACCTAATTGCTGTTTACTAAGCGTTTACGGGCTGTTTGTCTTCGCCGACTTCGTCGATTTCCGCTCCAAGTAACCGGTTAACTACGTCAACCGCGCCCTCAAAAAACAACAAATTGTTAGCATTCATAACATCGTATGTATTTATGTCTGACGCGATTATTGTTTTTGTGTTGGGTAAATTTCGGGACGACAAATATACGTTTTTATTTAATTCGGGAAGCACAACGAGCAATTTTTTTCCATTCAGCTGCTGATTTTCCCATATTTTTAAAAATTCTTTTGTTTTTGGCGCATCAAGGGTGACGTCTTCAATCACGCGAATGTTGCTGTTAAGCGCCTTTTGCGACAAAGCGCTGCGGCGTGCCAAAACTTTCTGCTTTTTGTTGAGCTTGTGGCTGTAGTCGCGGGGAACAGGACCAAATACACGCCCTCCGCCAACAAAGAGCGGCGACTTAATGCTGCCTGCGCGAGCGCCACCGGTGCCTTTTTGCTTTTTTAGCTTTCTGGTGCTGTAGCGTACCTCACCCCGCTGCTTCGCCTTGTGCGTACCCTGACGGCGGTTTGCCAACAGCTGCTTCACGTCGAGGTAGATGGCGTGGTCATTCGGTTCTATGCCGAATACCGTATCGTCCAGCGTAACTTTTTTCGACGTTTCTTTTCCTTCGATGTTATATACTGATAACTCCATAATATCTTAATTCTCTATTAGTAAGTACGAGCCTATTGCCCCCGGCACCGAGCCTTTTACCAGCAGCAAGTTGTTTTCGGGGATTACCTTTACAATAACCAAATTTAACACTTTCACGCGATCTCCACCCATGCGTCCGCCGAGCTTACGCCCCGGAAGCACGCGCGAGGGGTACGACGAAGCGCCTGCCGAGCCCGGAGCGCGAAGCCGGTTGTGCTGTCCGTGCGTCTGACCGCCTACGCCGGAAAAGCCGTGCCGCCTGACAACGCCCTGAAAACCCTTTCCTTTGGAAGTGCCCACCACGTCAACCCAGTTGTTTTCCTCAAAAAGGTCAACGGTTACCGCATCGCCCGTTGCCAGCTCCTTGCTTTCCTTGCCCGCGAAAGGCGAAAACTCTACTACCTTTCTCTTTGGCGTAGTACCAGCCTTCTTAAAGTGCCCAAGCAACCCCTTTGTGGTGTTTTTTTCCTTCTTATCGTCATAGGCAAGCTGCAAAGCTGCATATCCGTCCGTCTCAACGGATTTAACTTGCGTGACAACACATGGACCGGCTTCAATAACTGTACAGGGGATGTTTTTCCCGTCAGCGCCGAAAACGGAGGTCATTCCGATTTTTTTTCCTATAATTCCTGCCATGTTTGCTTATAATTCAATTTATTAGATTTTAGATTTACAGAATTTCAGAATTTTCAGAATTAACAACTATGTAATCCCTGAAAATCATGCAATTATGTGAATTTATTTTTTCTACACTTTAATTTCCACCTCAACCCCGCTTGGCAGCTCGAGCTTCATCAGCGCGTCGATAGTTTTGGGCGTTGAGCTGTAAATGTCCAGCAACCGCTTGTAGGTGCTCAGCTGGAACTGCTCGCGCGACTTTTTGTTGACAAAGGTTGCGCGGTTTACGGTGAAGATTTTTTTCTGCGTAGGCAGGGGCACCGGGCCGCTCACCACCGCTCCCGTAGCTTTCACCGTTTTCACGATTTTCTCCGACGACTTGTCCACTAAGGAGTGGTCGTACGACTTCAACTTTATTCTAATTTTTTGGCTCATATTATTTCAAAATTCCAAATTTACTCTCTATTGCGCTTTT
>JAITAP010000035.1 GCA_031284065.1 Prevotellaceae bacterium | reverse complement strand
AAAATAATTGTAATAAAAAACAGTAGCGTAGCGGAATAATTGTAATGCCGCTCCCGCAGCCGGATTGAGAACGCCTCCGGCGTCCCGGCATGGCGCAAAGGCAATAATTTCGCGCGATTACCCTGAAATGTTTTCATTCTTTGCTTATACTACCAAATAAATATGTATCTTTGCGGCTCGGTAGATTATTGGCCTTGCCTTCACGCTGGCTTGAGAAACTGCCGGCAACGAGATTACTAAAAACCAACAATTATACTCACACAACATGAAAAAAATTGCATTTATTTTTATGGGAACAGTCCTGATGGGGTCGTGCCAAAGCGGTGGAACCCGGCGCTCCGGCGAGGAAAAAGATTTTTGCTACTCGGTAGAGAAATTTGCCGACCTCGAAATCCTGCGCTACCGCGTGCCGGGGTTTGAGGAGCTGAGCCTGACGCAAAAAAAGCTGGTGTACTACCTGTCGCAGGCCGCCATCGAGGGGCGGGACATTCTCTTTGACCAGCACGGCAAGTACAACCTGACCATTCGCCGCACGCTGGAGGCTATTTACCAAAGCTACGCGGGCGATACCGCCGCCGCCGACTACAAAAATCTGGCGGTTTACCTCAAGCGGGTTTGGTTTTCGAGCGGTATTCACCACCACTACGCCACCGACAAGTTTGCGCCGAATTTTTCGCAGGAGTTCTTTACAGAGGCCGTAAAATCCCTCGACCCGTCGCTCCTCCCCTTGCAGGAGGGGCAAACGGCGGACGAGCTGCTGGCTGCCATTGCGCCGGTCATATTCGACCCCGCCGTTGCCGCAAAGCGGGTTAACCAAGCCGACGGGCAGGACCTAATCGCCACCTCCGCCAACAACTTTTACAGCGACGTAACGCAAAAGGAGGCCGAAAAATTTTACGAAAGCCTCAAAGAGCCAAACAACCCTACCCCCGTTTCGTACGGGCTGAACTCCCGGCTGGCGAAGAAAGACGGGAAAATTGTGGAGGAGGTGTGGAAAGTCGGCGGACTTTACGCGCAGGCCATCGAAAAAATTGTTTACTGGCTGGAGAAAGCCGCTTCGGTGGCGGAAAACGACGGGCAGAAAAAGGTTATCGAAACGCTCATCAGCTTTTACCAGACCGGCAACCTGAAAGATTTTGACGAGTACAGCATACTCTGGGCGGCCGACACGTCGCGGGTGGACTTTATCAACGGATTTATTGAAACCTACGGCGACCCGCTGGGATTTAAGGGCACGTGGGAATCGCTGGTGAACTTCAAAAACCTTGAGGCCACCAAGCGCACGGAAACTATCAGCGGCAACGCGCAGTGGTTTGAGGACAACTCGCCTGTGGACAAGCGTTTCAAGAAAGAAAGCGTAACGGGCGTTTCCGCCAAAGTTATCACGGCGACAATACTCGGCGGCGACTGCTACCCCTCAACCCCCATCGGGATTAACCTGCCAAACGCAAACTGGATACGCGCCCGGCATGGCTCAAAATCGGTAACCATCGAAAACATTACCGACGCTTACGACAAGGCGGCGCAGGGAAATGGCTTTGCGCAGGAATTTTACTGGAGCCCAAGCGAAGTGGCGCTGCTGAACAGCTACGGCTTTGTAACGAGCAACCTCCACACGGATTTGCACGAGTGCCTCGGACACGCCTCCGGCAAGCTGATGCCGGGCGTTGCTCAGGGCGCGCTAAAGGCTTACGGCGGCGCTATTGAGGAGGCGCGCGCCGACTTGTTTGGCTTGTACTACATTGCCGACCCAAAAATGGTGGAGCTGGGGCTTTTGCCCAACGATACCAGCTACAAGGCCGAGTACAACAAATTTATGACCAACGGGCTGCTGACGCAGCTGGTCAGAATAGCAAGCGGCAACAGCTTGGAAGAACCGCACATGCGCAACCGCCAGCTGATAGCAAAGTGGACGCTGGAAAAAGGCGCAGCCGATGCTGTGGTGGAGCTGAAAAAGCGGGACGGTAAAACCTACGTCGTTATCAACGATTACGGCAAGCTGCGGACGCTATTCGGTCGGCTGTTAGCCGAAATACAGCGCATACGCTCGGAAGGCGACTACAGCGGGGCAAAAAACATCGTAGAGGCCTACGGCGTTAAGGTTGACGCTGATTTGCACGGCGAAGTGTTAGCACGCTACCAAAAGCTGGACATTGCGCCGTACAAAGGCTTCGTAAACCCCGTTTACGACGTTATCACGGACAAAGCCGGCGAAATAACGGACATAAAAGTAAGCTACACGGAGGGCTACGCCGAGCAAATGCTACGCTACTCAAAGGAACATTCGTGGGTCTTTTAGGGGAAGTTGAAGTTAGGGAAGTTATGAAGTTATGGAAGTTATGATTAGGATGAATATCGGAATTGAGAATTGGACAAAGCGCAGGCTTTTAAATTTCCATGCTCTATGTTCTAACCTCACAAACTTCAATCTCTCAAACGTCAAAACTCCCAAACTTCTAAACTCCTATGCTTCTAAACTTCTATGCTACCAAACGCCTATACTCTTAAACTCTTAAACTTTCTAAACTCCTAACTTCTATATGGGAATAACAATTCAAATTGCGCAGCTGTTGCTTAGCTTAGGGCTGCTGGTGATAGTGCATGAGCTGGGGCACTTTTTGGCTGCCCGCGCCTTCAAAGCTCGGGTTGACAAGTTCTACCTTTTCTTCAACCCTTTGTTCTCCATTATTCGCGCCAAGCGGGTAAATAAAAAGTGGCGGCTGAGCTGGTTCTCGCCCGCGCCTCCAAAAGAGTGGGCGGAAAATCCCGACAACACGGAGTGGGGCGTCGGGTGGGTACCGCTGGGCGGCTACTGCAAAATTGCAGGCATGATAGACGAATCAATGGATACCGAAACCATGAAACAGCCCATGCAGGCGTGGGAATTTCGCGCAAAACCGGCATGGCAACGGCTCATTATAATCACCGGCGGCGTGCTGGTGAACTTCGTTACGGCGCTTGCCATCTACGCCATGATTCTGTACGCATGGGGCAAGGAGTACATCCCCATAGCCAACGCTACCTACGGCTACGACTACTGCCAAACGGCGCTGAACAACGGCTTTGTCGGCGGCGACGTTATCCTTGCGGTGAACGGCAAAGCGCCCGAAAGGCTGGGCGAAGCGGTAGAGCAAATCCTGTACGCAGACGGAGAACCCGTAACCCTGCTCCGCGCAGGCGATACGGTGCAGCTGACGCTCCCCGCCGACTTTTCGCAGCAGCTACTGGCGGCTAACGGGAGGTACTTTGCGCAGGAGCGTATTCCCTTTGTAGTCGAAATGGTAACCGGAGGCTCGCCTGCCGCTGCCGCCGGGCTGCAAAGCGGCGACAGCATTGTTGGCATTAACGGAGCCCACACGCTGTTCTTTGCCCAGCTGAGCGACAGCCTGCTGCGCTACGCGGGAAAGCCCATTGTGCTCAACTTTTTCCGCAACGGCGAGCTGCGCTCGCAGGAAGTTACGCCTACCGAAAACGGAAAGCTGGGCGTGGGGCGGCGCTCGCCGCTCTCGTTCTTCAAAACCAAAAAACTGGAGTATGGATTTTTTGAATCCATCCCCGCCGGCATTGTGGTCGGCACGGAAACGCTGGTGAGCTACGTGAAGCAATTCAAAATTATATTCACCAAAGAGGGCGCAAAAAATCTCGGTGGCTTCGGCGCCATCGGCAGCCTCTTTGACACAACGTGGAACTGGGCGCACTTCTGGAGCATGACCGCGTTTCTGTCCATCATCCTTGCGTTCCTCAACATCCTGCCCATTCCGGCGTTCGACGGCGGGCACATGATATTTATCCTCTACGAAATGGTGAGCGGGCGCAAGCCGAGCGACAAATTTCTGGAGCGTTCGCAAATGGTGGGGTTAGCCATCATAGTGCTGCTGTTTGTGTTTGCCAACGGCAACGATATTATGCGGTGGCTGGCGACGAGGTAGCGGCAAGCCAAAAGGGTTCACGCGGAGTATTCTCCGGTTACAAATGACAGCACTGCGCCTAACGTTGCCGCTTCTTCCTCAATAAATCCGGCGTGCCCGGAGTTTTCCAGCGCCAGCGTCTGCGCTTGAGGAAAGCGCTCCGTGAGCGTTTGCGCCGTTTCCCACGAAATGTACCTGTCCTTTTTGCCAAAAACAAAAAGCAGCGGCTTGCCGAACGTTTTCAGAAATTCGTTCATATCCTCCCGCTCCTTCATGCCGCGCAGCGAGGCAATCGTACCCTCATCGTCGGCAATGAGGGCGCAGGCTTCGAGGTCGGCAACCGGCTCGTACAGGCGGCTCGCGTTGTCGGCGGCAAACATCATGGGGATGCTTTGCAATACGAGCTGCTCTTTCTTGCCTGCGGCAATCAGCGCAATCTCGCGGTCGCGCTGCCGCCTCTTTGCTTCGGTATCGGCGTTGGGCGTAGAGTGCATAAGGCACAGGCGGGATACCAGCGCGGGATACTTTTTGGCAAGCGCAAGCGCCACGTACCCGCCCATCGAATGGCCAACAACGGCCACGCTCTCTGCGGACAAGCTGCGGCAAACCTCGCTCGCCACATCTGCCATGAGCTCCATGCTGTTGACGTCGGGGCGACCGCCGCTAAGCCCGTGCCCGGGCAGGTCGAGCGTGATGGTGTACACATTTTTGCCCAGCTGTCCGGCAAAATTTTCCCACACCTCGAGGCTTTCCAGATAGCCGTGCAGCAACAGCAACGCTGCGCCGCCCCTGTCCGGCGGCCTGCCATACGTTGCCATGCGTACCGGAATGTTGCTGCAAGTAATAAATTTTTCCATGCCGCAAAGATAGCGAATTAGAAGCTCATGCTACGCAGGCTTATAACAATTCTTTTGTCCGCGAATTTTAAATTTGTGTAAATTCGCGTAATTCGTGGGCAAAAAAATATCAAAACTAAAAATTCCCGAAAAAGTGCATAAATCCGGTTTTGTAAATATCATTGGCAACCCCAACGTTGGCAAGAGCACGCTGATGAACGCGCTGGTAGGCGAGCGGCTGAGCATCATCACCAGCAAGGCGCAGACCACGCGCCACCGCATAATGGGCATTGTGAGCGGCAGCGATTTTCAAATCGTATATTCCGACACGCCCGGTATCCTGTCGCCGCGCTACAAGATGCAGGAAGCCATGATGAAGTTTGTGGGCGCGGCCTTTGTTGACGCCGATATTATCGTGTACGTAACCGACGTGGTAGAGCAGCCCGACAAGCACGCAAGCTACATAGAGCGGCTCAACAGCCTCGCCATTCCGGTGGTGGTGGTGGTGAACAAAATAGACCTCGCCACGCCGGAAAAGCTGGAGGCGCTGGTGGAGCAGTGGCACGAAACAGCGCCGCGCGCGCTCATCCTTCCCGCATCGGCTTTGAGGAAATTCAACCTCGACGCGCTGTTCAAAAAGCTGCTGGAGTTGCTCCCCGAAGGCGAAGCCTACTACGACAAGGACGCTTTTACCGACAAGAGCCTCCGCTTTTTTGCCTCCGAAATTATCCGCGAAAAAATTTTCCTCCACTACAGCAAGGAAATACCCTACAGCGCAGAGGTGGTGATTGAGGAGTTCAAGGAGGAGGAAAAAATATACCGCATCTCGGCGGTGATATACGTTGCGCGCGAGTCGCAAAAGGGCATTATCATCGGGCATCAGGGGCGAATGTTGAAAAAGGTTGGCACCGAAGCGCGTAAGGATATGGAGGATTTTTTTGAAAAAAAAGTATTCCTGCAAACCTTCGTAAAGGTAAACCCCGACTGGCGCGACAGCGAACGTAAGCTCAGAGAATTTGGCTACATTCAGGGGTAGCGGCGAAAGCGAAAGGGGAAAACTGTAGGGG
>JAITAP010000100.1 GCA_031284065.1 Prevotellaceae bacterium | reverse complement strand
GCGGAATCGATAAAAAAAATGCACATTCCGCTGATTATAAAAAAATGTTTGTATCTTTGTAGCACGTAAGCATATCAGGTAATGAAGATAGTAGGCAGAGAAAAGGAACAAGCGATTTTGAGGCAGCAGGTGGAATCGGAGAAGCCGGAGTTCGTTGCTGTATATGGTCGCAGGAGGGTTGGAAAAACGTTCTTGGTAAAAGAATATTTTTCCAACAGCTTTACCTTTTACCTTACGGGCTTGGCAAATGCCGATACCCAAAAACAGCTGCTCAACTTTAACGCATCGCTGAAACAGTACGGGAAATTTGATTATCCAATAGCCGACACATGGCTTGAGACGTTCCGGCAGTTGGCTCATTTGCTCCAACATGCTTCACAAAAAAGCAAAAAGGTTGTTTTTCTGGACGAACTTCCATGGATGGATACTCCTCGCTCGGGCTTCATTTCTGCGCTGGAGCACTTTTGGAATAGCTGGGCGTCGTCGAGGCCGGACGTGCTGCTGATTGTTTGCGGGTCTGCCACCTCGTGGATGATTAATAAGCTGATTAAAAATCACGGCGGCTTGCACAACCGGGTTACGCGGCAAATGTACATTGAACCCTTTACGCTGGGCGAGTGCGAGGAGTTTTATGCGCACAACAGAATTGTGATGAACCGGCAGCAAGTGGTGGAAAGCTACATGATACTCGGCGGTATTCCCTACTACCTAAGCCTGATGGATAAAAGCCTGAGCTTGGCGCAAAACATAGACGAGCTATGCTTTGCCAGAACAGGAACGCTATGGGATGAATTTTCCAACCTTTACGCTTCGCTGTTCCGGTATTCGGAGCATCACATAAAGGTGGTGGAGGCGTTGGGAAAAAAAGTAAAGGGCTTGACCAGAGAAGAAATCATTGCCGGCGCTAAGCTGCCGGACGGCGGCACCTTGTCGAAAACGCTCGAAGAGCTGGAGCAGTGCGGCTTTATCCGCAAATACAGGTCGTTTGACAAGAAAAGCAAGTACACGCTGTACCAGCTGGTCGATTTTTACACGTTGTTTTACCTGAATTTTATTCGACGCCACCGGAACAGCGGCAAAAGTTTTTGGACAAGCCTCGGCGGGCGGGCAAGGCAGGTAGTATGGAGCGGCTACGCTTTCGAGATGGTTTGCCTGTCGCACGTGGAGCAGATTAAGCACAAGCTGGGGATTAGCGGCGTGCTCACCAACGTTGCCTCGTGGCGAAGCAGCGGCTCTACGCCGGGCGCACAGGTGGACTTGCTGATAGAGCGCAACGACCAAATCATCAACCTTTGCGAAGTAAAGTACGCGAATACCGAATTTTCCATTGACCGGAAGTATGACGAAATTTTGCGCAACAAGCGAGAGGCATTTGTGCGCGAAACAAAAACTCGAAAAACAGTACACCTAACCATGATAACCACCTACGGCGTTAAGCGAAACGAGTATTCGGGGCTTGTGCAGTCGGAGGTGAAAATGGATGATTTATTCAACAAAATATAAAAGTTGTGGCTACAACCTCCAAAATAAAACCAGACCCCGTTTTAGAGCTCATCAAGTCGATGACTAAAGCCGAAAAGCGCTCGTTTCGCCTGTACGCTACGCGCATTGACGATAGCAAAAACGCCAAGTTTATCGCGCTCTTTGACGCTATGGATGAAGCGGCGGCGTTTGACGAGGCAAAAATCCTGAAAAAAAGCGGTATTCCGAAATTGCAGCTGGCAAACGTAAAAATTTACCTCTACCACCAGCTACTCACCAGCCTGCGCCAAAGCGGAGTGGACAGCTACGATGACGTTTCGCTGCACGAGCAGCTGGATTTTGCGCGTATTCTTTACGCCAAAGGTATGTACAAGCAAAGCCTGAAATTCTTAGACCGCGCCAAGCATCAGGCAATGGACAGGCAGCAGTTTACCATAGCGCTGGAGATAGTGGAATTTGAGAAGCTGATAGAGTCGCAGTTCATCACCCGCAGCTCGACAACCCGCGCCGACGACCTCTCCACTGAGGTGCAGAACCTGAGCTACACCATACAAAAAGCCAGCGAATTTTCCAACCTTGCCATTCAGCTCTACGCGCTGTACCTTAAGCGTGGCCACGTGCGCAACCGCAACGACATCATTTTTGTCGAGGACTACTTTGCCAAGCATCGCCCCAAGTTCGACGTGCGCAGGCAGGGAGTGTACGAGCTGCTGTATATGAATTTGTCCAACTACTGGTACTGCTACATCCTGCAAGATTTTCTGGCGTGCTACCGCCACACGCAGCGCAACGTAGATTTGTTCGGCGAATACCCCGTGCTCAAGCAAAGCATGTCGAGCATGTACTTCAAATCGTTCAACTACCTCCTCGAAAGCCTCTTTTACCTGCGCCACTACTCGCGCTTCAAAGAGGTGCTGGAGGCTGTTCGCGCGGAGATAGCGAACAGGGAAAACATCGTTAACCCAAACGCCGAAATCTTGGCACACTCCTTTTACTACGCCAACCGCATGAACCTGCATTTTATGGACGGCACGTTCTCCGACGGCTTGGAAATTATTCCGGAGCTGCTCGATTTTATTGAGGAGAATAAAAACAAAATTGACCAGCACCACATACTTGTATTTTACTACAAAATAGCGAGCCTTTACTTTGGCAGCGGCGAGTTTAAAAAGACGATTTCGTTTCTCAACAAAATTATTGATACGCGCGATGAAGACGTGCGCTCCGATTTGCAGTGCTTTGCCCGCATCCTTTGCCTCATTGCCACCTACGAAAGCGGCGACGACCTTATGATGGAGTACCAAATAAAGTCCACCTACCGATTTTTGGTAAAGATGAACGACCTGAACGTGGTGCAGCGCGAAATTCTGACTTTTTTGCGCAAAGTCGATACGTTTTACCGCAAGGACATCAACGACCTGTTTCGTGCGCTGCACGAGAAGCTGCTGCTATACGAAAACATGCCCTACGAAAAGCGTCCGTTCCTTTACCTCGACCTCACCTCGTGGCTCGAAAGCAAAATGCGCAACGTATCGGTGCAGGAAATTATCCGGCAAAAATTTATTCGCCGCAACAGCACGCAACCGCCGTTAAAGTAGGCGGGCGTAAAAATAGCATGGCGGACAGCCGCAACAGTAGTTTGAAAAATTAAAATCCGACAAATCTTGGCAAAAGTTGTAATTTATACCGATGGCTCATCATCTGGCAACCCCGGTCCGGGTGGCTACGGCGTTGTTTTGATTTCCGGCGTTCACCGCAAGGAACTTTCGCAGGGTTACACGCTCACCACCAACAACCGCATGGAGCTGATGGCCGTCATTGCGGGCCTGGAGGCGCTGAAAACCGATGGCTGCGAGGTTACCGTTTACTCCGACTCCAAGTATGTGGTAGATGCGGTGGAAAAGCGATGGGTATTTGGCTGGGCAGCTACGCCCGACTTTAAGGGGAAAAAAAATCCCGACCTGTGGTCGCGCTTTTTGAAAGCTTACCGCAGGCATACGGTGCGCTTTGTGTGGATAAAAGGGCACGACGACAACCCCCACAACGAGCGCTGCGACCGTTTGGCCGTCGCCGCCGGAAAGGGGAAAAATTTATTGATAGACAAAGGGTATGTGCAGGAAATGGCGAGCAGGCAGGCACAGATGTACGAGTAACGTAAAGGAATTGTGAAAACATTAAGTCGTGGAAATAGCAGTATTCTTCTTCTTTCGCCCGATAATTTTAAGGATTACGAGCTGATAGATTGCGGCAGCTTTGAGAAGCTGGAGCGGTTTGGCAGGTACGTTACGCGGCGGCCGGAGCCGAAGGCAGTGTGGGCGCCGTCGCTGCCGGAGAGCGAGTGGAGGCAGCTTGCGCACGCCACCTTTCGGCACGAAAAGGGCGCAAAAAGCAACCCCGACGAGCGCGGGACGTGGACAAAAAAATCAAACATGCCCGACCGCTGGCTTGTGAGCTACCGCCACAACGGGCTGGACATGGCGTTGAGGCTTGGGCTCACCTCGTTCAAGCACGTAGGCGTATTCCCCGAGCAAGCGGCCAACTGGGACTTTGTTTACAGCGCGTGCCGCAGGCTGAAGAAAGATGCAAGGGTGCTCAACCTGTTTGCCTACACCGGCGGCGCTTCGCTTGCGGCGCGCGCAGCGGGCGCAGATGTTACCCACCTCGACTCGATAAAGCAAACGGTAACGTGGGCAAACGACAACATGCAGGCAAGCCGGCTCGACGGCGTCCGCTGGCTGGTGGACGATGCGCTGAAGTACGTGCAGCGGCAGGTGCGACGCGGAGCAAAGTACAGCGGCGTTATACTCGACCCTCCGGCGTACGGTCGCGGCCCCGACGGTGAGCGGTGGCTGCTGGGCGAGGGCATCCTGGAGCTGATGCGCGGCGTAGAAAAAATGCTCGAAAACAACAGCTCGTTCTTGGTGCTGAACCTTTACGCGCTGGGGTTCTCCTCAGTGGTTTGCGATACGCTGGTGAGTAGCATTTTTGGTTGCCCTGCGCAGCGCGAGAGCGGCGAGCTGGCGCTGACCGACAAGTTCGGGAAGCGGCTTCCGCTAAGCGTATTCACGCGGTTTGTCCGGTAGCAGCAGCAATAAAAAAAATCTCCGCGACAGCTTTCGCCTCACGGAGATTCAAAAACCCAATCATGGCAATTAATTCGGTTTTTTTGCGACAAAAGATTGCAACCAACCTTTTTATTGGGGGAAGGATGTCTTTCATCCTACTTACAAAGATACAAATCTATTCAATGCAATGTTCACAACTTGTTCAAACCAGCGCACTTTTAGCTTTTTATTTTTCAATCGCCAGATAATCAAGCTACTATACCACCTACAATATTATGAGAAATGGCAAAATCAGCTATTTTCCCCTAAAAAGCGTAGTGCGGCACAAGCATTTTTAACAAGAATGATTATCTTTGCGCCCTCGTAATCGCAGTAAAGTACGACTCCGTAGCTCAGTTGGTAGAGCAAATGACTCTTAATCATTGGGTCGAGAGTTCGAGCCTCTCCGGGGTCACACAGGCAGAAATGCCAATATACACTACTGTTTAAGCGGGACGCAGCAAAATGCGTCCCGCTTTTTTTGCGCCCAAATTTGAAATTTATTTTTCAAATTTGGAGGAAATATTCTAAATTTGCGGTCAAACAATGTACCTAAAATGTACCCGTACTTGAACCGGAACAAAATGGTGATTAAACTTTGCATAAGGCAAGCCAAGCAGCGATTAGATGGGTGTTACACCCTCTACTTCTCCTTTGCGGAAGGTGGCAAAACGCG
>JAITAP010000259.1 GCA_031284065.1 Prevotellaceae bacterium | reverse complement strand
GATATTTCGCTTTCAGATATAAAGCGAATAAAAATAAATACATTGTACAACGAGTATGCAGAAGCAATAGCGCTGGCAAAAAAGATTCTGCATCGCTTCGGCTACTCTTACAAAAAAGCGGATAGTACACCAATCGACAACGAATTACCTCCTTTTCGGATTAATATGGCAAGATTGTTTGAGCTGTATGTTTATTGCCTTTTGAGAGAAAAGTATCCGGAAAAAATAACATATCAATCTCGTGGTGAATATGGCTGTGTGGATTTTCTGAAAGCGGATGAAAAATTAATTATAGACACAAAATACAAATTAGAATATAAAGACGAATATGAAGGTGAGAATATTAGGCAATTGAGTGGCTATGCCCGAGATAAAGAAGTGCTGAAAAAGTTGGAAATATTTAAAGATGCTGCTAAAAAAGAAGTTGATGACAATACGGTTGTTGAGTGTGTAATAATTTATCCTAACAATGATGCAAAAGAAAATTTTAAGAAGCGCAAACTGAAAGAAGAGAGCACACCCATCCCACAGTTTACCAAATTCTATAAGTGTGGTATTAAATTACCAACTAAGCAGGGGTAGCGCTCTTGCGGTACGCCGGCATTTTTTTGCCAAAGCGCTCCTTCCACGCGGCGTAGCTGTGCGCAATGCCGGTAAGCGGCACGCAAGCTACGCCGGAAAACTCCGCCGAAACAACGCCTTGTATGCGCTCCGCCATCAGCTTGCCGCTGGCAGAGCGCAGGCAGGGCGCAAAGTTGCAGCGTTTTTTGCTGCCTATAGCCTCAGCTTCACCTCGCTTTTTTCCCACGATATGGCCTTTTGCGTATCTCCAATTGTATCCAGCAATTCCACCAGAGCGTCCACATTTGCGTCGCCCGTATCGCATATCATTTCGTACGAGAACTCAAATACTGTGCCCACAGGCTGCTTTTTCGCCCATTTCTGCCACTTTCCCGCTAAGGCTAAATCGACCATCCGCGAGAATAATTGCTCCGCTATTTCTCCCAACCATTCGTCAATTTCGGAACGCATGTTGTAGTACTTCTCATATTGCTTAAATTTCATTACCATGTTGGTTGCTATTTTTTTGGTGGTTACGTTAATCTATTTTTCACTTCGCGGCGCTACCGGCTTGCCGCCGGAGTTGACGGCAGCAAAGGTCAGGTAGCGCTCCTGCGCCTCTTCGGTAAAGTACGTGAATATGCCAATGGTTATCGTTGTCATTCCCAGTTATATTTTAAATCCTCTCTGCTGTCCTCAATACTCCACAACCCCATAGCGTGCGCCTCTTCAGGCGTGTAGTCTATCTCCTCGTCAAATTCCTGCGTGCCTTTCGGCGTTGGGTACTCAAATTTTACACGCTTGTTTTTAGGCTTTTCCGTGAAACCGAAAAGACGCGCAGTATCTTTCCACGTTTCAATTGGAAGGTATATTACCCCTCCCGTCAAATCTTTTTTTACTTTTGCCATTTTTGTTTTTGTTTTGATTTTGTAAATTCTTCTTTCCACTTATTCGTCATCTTGGCTTCTACGCAGGCGTTTTCTGCCATTGACGGTGTGCTGTTTAAATGTTTTGCTACGGCTTCAAATCCCTTATATGCCCTGTTTTCTATCCGGCCTGCACTCTCTACCCTTACCGGGTCGCTTAGCAGGCTAAAATGTGGGGGTATTTTGATGCTTTTGAGTATCCGTAACGCTGCGTTATTGGCGGCGGCTATTACTTCACAGGGTAGAAGTATATCTGTAATCTTGACAGGGGATTAGCAGGCGCAGCTCTCTGAGGTAGAGCTTTAAATACGCTGCCATGCCTGAGAGCTTCTTGTAAGAGAATTTGATATTTCGCCCTCGCAGGTACTTGTAGGGGTACTCTATTAAGCCCCATCCGGAAAAGGCGCCGTTGTAGATTTTACAAGGGGCAACGCTCCAACGCTGCACAAAGCCTGCATGTATCGCGGCATGTACTTTTTTGGAAGAGGTAAGCGAGTCCGCTTGCGCGGCGCGGCAGGCATCTTCGAGGCCGGGTATTTGCATTTCGTGGTCGTACTTTTTCATACTATAACTTATTAAAGATTAGTGATTAATTATAGTACAAATATACGCCAAACGGTACGACAAAGGATGTCGCACCACCTCAAAAAAAGCCTATTTTTGGTACTTATCCAGAGCTTTTTTCAGCTCGTCCGCCACCTGCTGCGCAAACCACTTGGGCGATAGGGCTTTTACCTGTACGCCGTAGCCTAATATGAGCCGTTGCAGCTCGCGGTTGGGGGTGAGAAAGTAGGAGAAGATAACTTCTTCGCCCTCGTCCGCTACCAGCTGCTGGCTGTGGTGCAGCGGCGTTTTGCGGAAGTACTTTGCCTGCCCTCTGCTTACGGCAATGGTAACGGTTTCGGGCTGCGCAGCGTCGTACACCAGCCCAATGGAGTGGTCAAACAGGTGCGCCACGGCGCTTCGCTCTTCGGGCTTGAACGTGCCCGCTTCAACGGCGAGGTCGCTTATGCGGTCTAACCCGAATATTCTCAGGCTGCTGCCGCCGGCCGGCGCGCCCACCACGTACCACCGGCCGTCGTACTCCTTGAGCATAAACGGCTTTATGGTATGGCGCAGGTTTGTTTCCTTCTCAAAGTTTTCGTGGCTGAACGAGATGAGGTTGCAGCTGCAAATTGCCGAAAATAGCGGCTCAAGGTGCTGCGTTCCTGCGGTGTTCTCCACCTTTTTTTCAAATGAAACCATCGACAGGGTTTTTTCCTTTTCCTTCAGGCTTCGCCACAGCACGTCGGAGGTGTGGAAGAGCCGGATGATGCGCAGCAGGGAGTCGAAGCAGGCGCTATTGTCGGGGTTGATGCGGTACGTGTTGCTGGAGAGGTCGTAGAAAATATCCAGCCCAAAATCCGTGCGCAGCCGCTCAATGTCGCGCTGGAGCGTCCGCTCCGAAATTTCAAAACCCTGACGGTGCAGGTGTTCCCGCAGCTCCCGCAGCGTGGGCGGGTACTTGTTGTTTACTTTTTCAACGATAATCGAAAATCTTTTTATCAGCGGATAGGTGTTCATGCGTAAATTTGGTTTATGCG
>JAITAP010000257.1 GCA_031284065.1 Prevotellaceae bacterium | reverse complement strand
ATGCTCAGGTTGTTGGCAATGGCGTGCTCAATGCACCTCTCCAGCGTCCACGCCTGCGCGTGCACGGCTGCGTGGCAGCACAAAAGCATGGCGGCGGTGCACGCAAGTGTTTTTTTCATCGAATTTACCTGCTTCATGCGCTTACTTTTTTGTATCTGTTTTTTCATTCCCCCGCACCTTTTCCTCTTCCGTCAGCCCCGATTTTACCTCCATGTTTACGCCGTCCGAAAGCCCCACCACCACAAAGCGTTTTTCAAACTCCTGCACGGGCGTTTCGGCTTTGAGTACCTGCACAAATGCGCTGTCGTGGCTAAACTCAATGCAGCTTTCGGGGATGCTCAGCACGCTGTCGGCGCGGCTCAACACAATTTCGGCGTTGGCGCTATACCCGGCGCGGACGTACACGTTTTTCGGAATTTTGGCGGCGGCTTTTATCTCAAACATGATAGCGCCGTTTTCCTCTACGCCTTTCGGCGAAATGTACTCAAGGTTAGCGTCGAACTTCACATTTTCGAGCGCGCCCACCGTGAGCGTAATGTTCATGCCCTCGCGCACCTTGCCCACGTCGGTTTCGTCCACCTTGCCCCTGAAAATCATGTCGCCCATGTCGGCAACGGAGGCAATGGTGGTGCCTTCGTTGAACGTGTTGGACTGTATCACGGAGTTGCCCGCTTTTACGGGAACGTCCAGAATCATGCCGGTGATGGTGGAGCGCACCTGCGTGGTGCTGTACGAGGTCGATTTTTTGGAAATTCCGTCGCGGATGATGCTCAGCCTGTCCCGCGCCTGCGCGAGCGACTCCTCTTGGCTGGTGAGGTCGGTGGCCGTTTTCTGGAACTCCTCTTTGGCTATCACGCCCTGCTCGTAGAGCTGCTTTTGCCGGTCGTACACCTGCTGCACGTACTCAAGGTTAATTTCCTGCTGCCGCACGTTTGACTCCGCGTCGCTCAGCTGCGACATTTCGGGGATTACCTTAACTTTGGCAATCACCTCGCCCGTTCTGATGGACTGCCCGGCCTCCTTGTAGAGCTCCGAAATAATGCCGTTTATTTGCGGCTTAATGAGCACCTCGTCGCGAGGCTCCACCGTGCCGGTGGCTACGGTCTTGTTTTCAATGGTACGAATGGCGGGCGTTACGAGCTCGTACACCACCTCCTTTGGCCTCGATTTTCTCCACAGAAAAACAAAGGTAAGCGCCACGACCAAGCCCAGCAGGGCAAGAAAGAAAATTCGGATAATTTTTTTCATTGAGTTTCAGATTTTGTACGCTAATATGCTATTTTTGCTCATCAGCTCTTAAGCATTGAGCTTCAAAAGTACATAGATTTTTTCGCTCATGCAACTTTTCACTTCAAATTTGAGAGTTTTCGTTAGCGTATAGCTTCCAATAAATAATTACAATTTTCGCGGGTATATTTTGGATTGACCATATTCCGCAGGAATGTACAAAAATGCTGATTTTGATACTAAGGGAATAAGGGGGGATAGGGTTGCTTGCTTCTTGCGCTACTAAGGGAATTTCTGGGGGAAATAAGGGTTTAGCGCCCCTTAGTAGCGATAAGGGAATTTTTTGGGAAAATAAGGGTTTAGCGCCCCTTAGTAGCGCGACAATCTGAAACACCCCGACGACCCTCCTTTTATTTTTCAGAGTTTTACGTATATTTGTAGCCGGAAAAGTGAAGGAAAATGGAATTTTGAAATCGCACACGGCTTCCAAGATAGCTGCACATTGGGTTGATATTCTGAATTGGTATTCTGTAGAAATGAAATTCATACGCCGGCTGCGGCTGGGCTTCGTAATTCCTGTATTTGTAATCCGTAATTCCTAATTATATTTACGTTATGCTGAATAAAATCCATACTGTTCTGTTTGTTGTTTACTTTGTAGCGTCTGCGCCGGCGCTGGTGCTTATATCGGCAGCGCTGTTCGTTCTTTTTTTGCCGTTTGACCGGAAGCGAAAGGTGCAGCACCTGTTCTCGAGGTTTATCTGTGCGCAGTACTTTTTTTTCTTGCCGTTTTGCAAGGTGGCGGTGAAGGGTCGGGAGCATGTAGCCAAGGGGCAGCCTTACGTTATAGCCTCCAACCACCAGTCCATGCTGGACATTGTGCTGCTCTACTGCGTCCCGCTGTACTTTAAGTGGGTGTCCAAGCGAGAGGTGTACCGCATACCGCTTGTCGGGCAGCTGCTGTGGCTGCACGGCGATGTGTGCATCAGGCGCGGCGACCCCAGAAGCGCGCGAAAGATGATGCAGGATTGCGCCGCTTTCCTCAGGCAGGGCATTTCCATTATGATGTTCCCTGAGGGAACGCGCTCCAAAGATGGGCAGGTGGGACGGTTTAAGGAGGGCGCATTTGCGCTGGCAAAGTCCTGCAACGTAGCTGTTCTTCCCATCGCCATTGACGGCACCCGCTCGTTCTCCAACGGCAACGGCGGATGGCTTAACGTCCGGCAGCGGTTTCAGGTAACCATCATGCCGCCCATTTCAGCCGAAGAGGTAGCCCGTACCGACGCCAAGGCGCTACAGGAAAAGGTGCACGGGCTGATATGCGGCGAGCACAGCCGGTTGCTGGCTATATCAACCCGGACGACTTGAAAAGGTAAATCCCAAAGGTAATGGTAAAAACGGAAAGCAGCGAGGTGAGCAGCAGAATACCGGCGGCAAGGTCTGCGTCTGCGTCCATTTTGCTCGCCATGATGTAGCTCGCCACGGCAGTGGGTACGCCAAACAGCACAAACAGCGCCAGCAAATCTTCTCCGCTAAATCCGAGCGTATCGCGAAAGAGGTACGCTGCGCCTACAAAAATGAGCGGGCTAACCACCAGCTTTATGGCGGTGGCGGCAAGTATTTTCGGCAAACCTTTCAGCATGGTGCGCGAGCTTATGGACGCGCCAATAGCCAGCATTGCCAAGGGGTTTGCGAGGTCGGCCAAGTACCTCACGGTGGTGGCAACAAGCTTAGTACCCGTACACGTGAACAGCGGAATATGGAAAAGCGAAAACGGCAGCCCAAGCAGGATGCCAATGATAAGCGGGTTTCGCATAATGCTCACCGCCGCTTTTCGCGTGCTTCCGCTTTGAGGGCGCCGGCTGTGAAACGTCAGCAGCGCCACCGACAGGATGTTGTAGGCGGGTATCGCAAATGCCGTGAGCAAAACCCCCTTGCCCGTGTGCCCCAGAATATTGGTGATGAGCATTAAGCCCATTATGGCATAGTTTCCCCTGAACGACCCCTGCACAAACGCCCCAATAGCGGCTTTATCCTTGATGAAAAGCGTTGCGCCCAGCCACGTCAGGGCAAAGGTGAGTATTGTTCCGCCCACGCCGTAAATGACGAACAGGGGGTGAAATACCTGCGTTATGGTTGCCTGCGCCATTTCGCGAAACAGCAGGGCGGGAAACGCTACGTTGAAGGCAATGGAGTTGATAGCCCCCACTACGTTTTGCGGCAACATGCCTTGTTTTCTGAGAAGCCAGCCCACCCCAATAAGCAAGAAGACGGGGAATACGCTGTTGGCGCTGAAAAGAAATGCGGACATGGCAAGGTTTAATTTGAGAGTTCAACGATATTGCCGGTTTTACTGTGGCGATTTACCGTGCTTGCAGCTGCATCAGGTCGGCCAGGGCGAT
This sequence comes from Prevotellaceae bacterium, assembly GCA_031284065.1. GTDB lineage: Bacteria > Bacteroidota > Bacteroidia > Bacteroidales > UBA932 > JAITMY01. Next base: position 10,344 of record JAITAP010000257.1, on the reverse strand, counting down.
GGCGGTTGCAGCTTCCAGAATTACCGGGACGCGAAGCGCAATGCAGGTATCGTGCCGCCCCCGGATATGCAGCTCGTCAACCTCGCCCTTTTCAAAGTCAAAAGTTTGCTGAGGTGCGCCAATGCTTGCCGTAGGCTTTACCGCCACGCGAAGCACGAGGTCGTTACCGTTGCTTATTCCGCCGTTCACGCCGCCTGCATGGTTTGTTGCGGTTTTCCCGCACGCCGACACAATAGAGTCGTTGTGCTCGCTGCCTCTCTGCCGCGCCGCCGCAAAGCCGCTGCCGAACTCCACGCCGCGAACGCCCGGAATGGCAAATACAACGTGGCTTATGAGCGACTCCAGCGAGTCAAAGAAAGGTTCTCCCCAGCCAACGGGCATGTTGCTAACCACGCACTCCAGCAAGCCTCCGAGCGAATCTCCCTTAGCCATGGCCTCCTCCAGCGCTGCCTCGTGCTCGCCGTACTTGGCGCCGCCTGCCTCCAGAATGGTAGCGGTTACGGTAGCGTTGCCCAGCATTTTTTTTGCAATCACGCCTGCGGCAACCAAGCCAAGGGTAAGCCGTCCGGAGAAGTGCCCGCCGCCGCGGTAGTCGGCATAACCGCCAAACTTACGCGCGGCAACAAAGTCGGCATGGCCGGGGCGGGGTTGGGATAGCAAGTTGGCGTAATCGCCGGAGCGAATGTTTTCGTTCCGAAAAATAATGGTAATGGGCGCTCCCGTTGTTTTGCCTTCAAACACCCCGGAAAGCAATTCCGGCGCATCGCGCTCGGTGCGGGCTGTAGCGCCACGCGCTCCGCCTCGGCGACGCTGCAAATCGAACGTAAAGTCGGGTTGTTGCAGGGCAATGCCTGCCGGACACCCGTCAACGCAAACGCCTACGCAAGCGCCGTGCGACTCTCCAAAAAGGCTCACCCTGAATTTTCGACCGAAAGTATTCATGAAGTGTGATTTAGTTTGATCGGATTAGCCATACAAAAATGGTTTCTTCCCTGTGATATGTGCCAAAAAAGTTCAAGCAAATCAAATAATGCTTGAACTTTTTGCGTTTTTATCCGGCGAAAATAGCAGGATAACCACTCGGCTATATTAAATTAAAACGGGCAATATTAAATCCCCAAGACCCAAGCTTGACCACCTCCTTCTACGCTGCTAAAGTCATCCCCCCCTTCGTCTTCTTCTTCTTCCTCATCAGCCTCCCCCTCATCAGCCTCCTCATCATCAGCCTCTGCGTCACCTTCCTCTTCGCCAGCGGCGCTTGTGTCATCTTCTTCCTCATCCACTTCCTCCTCATCCACCTCTTCCTCATCGCCTTCTTCTTCCTCATCGCTGCCGACGTCACTGCCGCCGCCACCCAGCTGGCTTACCACGCCGACAAGAGCGGATGCTGCTGACGAGTAAGAGCTGTATCTTCTTCCAACGCATACGAAGCTCCAGCCGCGACTGCGTATGATTTGGACGTTGCCAAACGTCGACCGCATGGCTCTTAAATATCTATCAGCATTACCCCTATTTTTAAAGCTACCCACTACAACGTAGTACGACGAATGATGGCGTGTGGCAGATGTAGATCCAAAGCTATTTACCATAGCCGCAATAGCAATAGAATCCTCGCGAGCCTTAAGCTGCAAATTCAATACGTGCTGTTGGTCAGCTCTACGAATACTGTCTTGTTGCTGCTGAATCGCTGCTATTGATTGCGCTCCTTTGTCGCGATGACAACCGGCAACGGCTAAAACACCGAAAAGGATAATTAAAACTTTTCTCATAATGCACAAAATGTTGTTGTTGTTACTTTATTCTCAATTCTCAATCAAGAAAATTCACCACAAAAGTAGTACTTATTTTGTAAAAAACAAAAGCTTAGCATTTTTTATGGATAATTTTTTCAGCCGCGGTCAGGTTTAGGTGTCAATATTAGCGTATTTGGCGTGCGTTTCAATAAAATCGCGGCGTGGAGCGACGTCGTCGCCCATGAGCATGGAAAAAATCCTGTCGGCTTCAACGGCGCTTTCGATGCTTACTTGCCGTAGCGTGCGGTAGGCCGGGTTCATGGTGGTGTCCGCAAGCTGCTCGGCATTCATTTCGCCAAGGCCTTTGTAGCGCTGCACGTCCACCTTTGAATCTTTACCTTTGCCCAGCTCCTCTACCGCTGCCAGCCGTTGCTCTTCTGTCCAGCAGTATTGCTTTTGCTTGCCTTTTTTTACCAAGTAGAGCGGCGGCGTTGCAATGTAGAGGTGTCCGTTTTTGACAAGGTCAACCATGTAGCGGAAAAAGAAGGTCATGATGAGCGTTGCGATGTGGCTGCCGTCCACGTCGGCGTCGGTCATGATGATTACTTTGTAGTAGCGCAGCTTGGAGAGGTTGAGCGCCTTGCTGTCCTCCTCCGTGCCAATGGTAACGCCAAGAGCGGTGAAAATATTTTTAATTTCTTCGCTGTCGAAGATTTTATGCTCCATTGCCTTTTCCACGTTCAGGATTTTTCCGCGCAGCGGAAGAATTGCCTGAAAAGTTTTGTCGCGCCCCTGCTTTGCCGTGCCGCCGGCGGAGTCGCCCTCAACTAAAAATATTTCGCACTTTTGGGGGTCTCGGTCGGAGCAGTCCGTGAGCTTGCCGGGCAAGCCTGCGCCCGAGAGCACCGATTTACGCTGCACCATTTCGCGCGCCTTGCGGGCGGCGTGGCGGGCGGTTGCGGCAAGCACTACTTTGTCTATGATAGATTTGGCGTCTTTGGGATTTTCTTCGAGGTAGTTCTCCAGCGCAGCGCTCACCGCCTGCGATACGGCGGCGGTAACCTCGTTGTTGCCAAGCTTGGTTTTGGTTTGCCCCTCAAACTGAGGCTCTGCCACCTTGACGGAGATAATGGCAGTAAGCCCTTCGCGAAAGTCGGCGGGGTCTATTTCAAATTTCACCTTGCTCAACATGCCGCTTTTTTCGGCAAAGTTTTTGAGCGTGGTCGTCAGCCCGCGTCGAAATCCCGACAAGTGCGTCCCGCCCTCTATCGTGTTAATGTTGTTCACGTAGGAGTGTACGTTTTCGGTGTAGCCGGTGTTGTATTGCAGCGCTATTTCGACCGGCACGCCGTTCTTTTCGGTTTCGAGGTAAATAGGTTTTTCTACCAGCTTTTCGCGGCTGGCGTCGAGGTAGGTTACAAATTCTTTCAGCCCCTCCTGCGAATAGAAAGTTTCGACTCTTGGCGCAGACGCGTCCTCTGTAGCCGCTTCGTCACGCTTTGCCGCGCGCTTGTCGGTAATGCTGAGCTTTATTCCCTTGTTGAGGAACGCCAGCTCGCGCAGGCGGCTCGCCAAAATATCGTAGCTAAATTCTGTGGTTTGCGTAAAAATTTCGGCGTCGGGCTTAAAGGTAATGACCATTCCGCGCAAGTCCGTAACGCCTGTTTCTTTGATGTCGCCTAAGGGCACGCCGCGGCTGAACTCCATTTGGTAAACCTTACCGTCGCGGCGAACTTCTGCCAGCAACGCTACCGACAGAGCGTTAACGCACGAAACGCCCACCCCGTGCAGCCCGCCGGAAACTTTGTAGTTGCTTTTGTCAAATTTGCCGCCTGCGTGCAGCACGGTGAGCACCACCTCAAGCGCAGACTTGCCTTCCTCCGGCATGATACCAACGGGAATACCGCGCCCGTCGTCGCTCACGGTGATAGAGCCATCTTCGTTGATGCAGACGTCAATGTTTTTGCAATACCCTGCAAGCGCTTCGTCTATGGAGTTATCCACCACTTCGTAAACAAGGTGGTGCAAACCTCTTGAACCCACATCGCCAATGTACATGGAGGGGCGCATGCGAACCGCCTCTAACCCTTTTAGCACTTGAATATTGCTCTCGGAGTATTCTTCCGAGTTTTTTTGTTCTTCTAATGACATGTCTTAGTATTTTAATCCAAACGGTGGCAAAATTACCAAAAATTACCTCACGAAGGGTAGAAAAAACGCTTAACTTATGAACAGCGGCAAATTATTATAGACCGTTTTCCGGTAAGGATGTACACTATTTTTTCAACTTTCCGGCAACATTCAAATATTGGTAGCGGCGCTATCTGCATACTAAAACAGCCAATTTGAGACGCTACCCAAAATTCGTCGGAAGTTTTTCAAAAAATAATGCCTACTTTTGCGTATTAAAAAATAATACCGCTGTGGACTTTCGTACGCAAATCGCCATACCGCCCATGCCATGCAGGATGGGTTACGAGCATAAGATGCTGCTGGTTGGCTCGTGCTTTGCCGCAAATTTGGCTGCGCGGCTGCAAAGCCTCAAGTTTGCCGCCATGGCTAACCCGTTTGGCGTGCTGTACAACCCTGTTTCGGTGGCGCAGAGCCTGCTGCGAATGGGCGAAAAACGCCTGCTCACCGCGTCGGACTTGCGCTATGGACACGGGTTGTGGTTTAGCTACACGCACCACAGCCGCTTTGCCCACCCCGACAAGGACGAGTGCCTGCGCCGAATTAACGAAAGTATTTTGCGCGGAGCGTGGGGGCTGAAAACTGCCGACTTTCTGGTGGTAACGCTGGGAACGTCGTGGGCGTACAGGCTCAAAGAAACGGGAGAGGTGGCGACATGCTGCCACAAAACCCCCGACAGGGAATTTGAGCGATTTTTTCTTTCGCCGGACGAAACAGCCGCCGCGCTCTGCGGTATGGCGCGCAGCGTGCGCAGCAAAAATCCGAGCGCGCATATCATTTTTACCGTAAGCCCCATTCGCCACCGGAAAGACGGCGCGCACGGCAACCAGCTGAGCAAAGCCGCGCTGCTGCTCGCAGTGGAGCAAGCGCTGCAAAAAACGGAAAACGCCGCCTACTTCCCCGCCTACGAAATTATGCAGGACGAGCTGCGCGACTACCGGTTCTACGCAAGCGACATGCTTCACCCTTCAGAGGTGGCGGTGGAGTACATCTGGGAAAAATTTGAAGAGGCTACCTTTAGCGAAAGCGCAAAGAAAACAATGGGGGAGGTAGAGCAGCTACTTGCCGCCAAAGCGCACCGCCCGTTTAACGCCGACACGCCGGAGTACCGGAATTTTTTGAAGGCGCAGCAGCAAAAATTATCGCAGCTCAAGCAGCGGCTGCCACATTTGGATTGGGAAGATGAAGAGGCTTTTTTTGCAAAATATTAGCAGCCGGCTTTCGGCAATGCAGCGTTGCCCCTACTGCAAAAAAGGCAAGGCGCGGCTAAGCCTGTTCTGGTTCCTTGATGTGGACGCCAAGCTTACCTGTAGCCACTGCAAGGCGCAAATGGCGCACGTTAACTTTTTGTGCACAGCGGCGCTCTACTCAATCGGCATTATGCTGGTGTACGTAATGGTGCAGCGGTGGGGGCTGAACCACAGCATTGGGCAGCTCAAGGTAAGGGTTATAGCGCTGGCGGTGGCGGTGGCAGTAGCGGTAAACCTGATTCGCTTTGCGCTGCTGTGGCTGCTGTGGTGGATAAAAAAGCCCGCGCCTGCAAAAGAACAATGAAGTAATATTAAAAACCTTGAACACCGACCTCCAATACCAGATTGCCCTCACGCTCATTCCCGGCGTGGGCTGCATCACCGCAAAGCAGCTCATTGCCTACTGCGGCAGCGCCGAAGCTGTGCTTACGTCAACAACAAAGGCGCTTCTCCACATTCCCGACATCGGAACGGCGCTCTCCCACGCCATTGACTCCTCAAAGCATACGGCGCTTAACCGGGCAAAGGAAGAGCTGAACTTTATGGAAAAAAACGGCGTGCAGGCGCTCTCCTTTCTGGATAAAAGCTACCCCGAGCGGCTGCGCAACTGCGAGGATAGCCCCCTCGTTTTGTACGCTAAAGGTACGGCAAACCTCAACGCGCCTAAGGTAATAAGCATAGTGGGTACGCGCAGCGCTACCGCCTACGGCAGGCAGCAGTGTGAAAATCTGGTGCGCGACATGGCCGGCTTGTACGCGCCGGTTGTGGTAAGCGGCTTGGCGTTTGGCATTGACGTCTGCGCGCACCGCGCGGCGCTCGCAAGCGGGCTGCCAACCGTTGCCGTGATGGGGCACGGGCTGGATATGGTGTACCCGGCGCAGCACGCCAATGTAGCGCGGGAAATACTGCAACAAGGCGGCGCTATCCTGAGCGATTTCACCTCAAAGTGTCAGATGTCCCCCGCCAACTTTGTAAAGCGCAACCGGATTGTGGCGGGCATGGCAGACGCTACCATTGTGGTAGAATCGGCAGAGAAAGGCGGAGCGCTCATCACCGCAGGCATGGCGTTCGACTACTCCCGCGACGTGATGGCGTTTCCCGGACGTGTGGGCGACAAAACTTCGGCGGGATGCCTCAAGCTTATCAAAACCAACAAAGCCGCCCTCATCGAAAGCGCCGCCGAAGTAGCGTACAATCTCGGCTGGGACGTACCCCGAAAGCAACCGGTGCAGCAATCGCTATTCTTACCGGAGCTGTCGGACGACGAAAAAAAGCTGTTTGACTTTTTATTGCCTGCCGAAGCGCAAAGCATCGACGTTATTTGCCGCAGCACGGGATTGGCAATGCCAAAAGTTTCGTCGGCGCTGTTCAACTTGGAGCTGAACGGGCTGGTTAAAACGCTACCGGGAAAAATGTTTCTGAGATTGTAGGGTGATGGAATTTAGGAATTACAAGCCATCCCCTTTTTCTTCGTTATTTGCCCTTGCCATGTAGCTTTTCGCAATCTCCCGTATCGACTCCAAGCCAATTTCACCAATATTTACTTCTTGTGGGGCAATGAAGAGGCAGGCCTCTGCGTCGTCGGCGGCGCGGAGGGGCGATAAATCGGGAACGGTGCAGGTAAACACGAGGTCGAGCGTAAAGTAAACAAGCTCTCCGAAAAGGTAGCGGTTGGGGAACGACCCGAAAAATTGCAGCTTGCTCACCTCCAAATTCAGCTCCTCTTTCACCTCGCGAATGATGGCGCGCTCGGCCGTTTCACCCAAATCTACAAAGCCGCCCGGCAGGTCGAGCATCCCTTTGGCGGGGTTGTACTTGCGGCGCACAAAAAGCAATTCGCCTTGCGCGTTGACAATGAGGGCAACGGTTGCCGCCGACTCGTTGGTGTACAGCTTGTGGCGACACGCGCCGCAGGTGTGCGATTTTACGCCGTCCCACACAAACTCTTTAGCCCCGCAAAAGGGGCAAAATTTAAATACGCTTGACGGGTAAAAATCTGAAAGCATTTGGTTATATTATCGGATTGTGTCTTTTTTTGGGCAAATTTCAGCGGCAAAACGTGCCTTGCGCTAAAGCGACGCTACCTGCTCAACGGCTTTGAGCAATTCGTCCGCCTGCTCCGGCGAGTAGCCTTCGGACTTGTACACCAGCTTGGCGGAAGCGTCAAAAAGGTAGCAACGCGGAATAGTTTGCTCGGCAAACAAGGCGTAAACCTCGCGCTGAGGGTCGGGGTAGGCGGGAAAAGTAAACGACTGCTGCTGCCACAGCGAGTCCACGTCGGCGGATATTTGCTCACGCGCAAAGCCTATGATGGCCATTTTTCCGCTTTTGCCGTACTTTTCATAAAGCGCCTGCACGTGCGGCAGCTCCGATTGGCATCCGGGACACCACGTGGCAAAAAATACAATGAGGCTCGGTTTGCCAAGCAAGTCTCGGGAGGTTGTTGTATCCGTCACGTTAAACGCGGGCATATCATCGCCGGCCTCAAGATTTTTTGTCCGAGCGGTGCACGAAGCCATAAGAGCAGCAACGGCTGCACAAAACAATACATTTTTCATTTTTCAGGTTTTTTTATAGCGTTACAAAATACTGTTAGCGTTTCAAATGGCTGCGGAAAGGCTTTCGTCGCCTGCCGTTGCCTGCCGCGGCTTGCCAACGTCGCCAAATCCCCGCTGCCGCATAGCCTCAAACGTGAGGACTGCCGTTGCTACCGATACATTGAGCGAGTCGATAGCGCCGCGCATGGGAATTTTCACCTGCGCGGCGGCGGAGCGTCGCCAGAAATCCGTCAGCCCGTCGGCTTCCGCGCCCATCACAACGGCGCACGCCCCGCGCATGTCAACCTCATGGTACCACGTTGCCGATTGGAGCGCGGCGGCAAGCGTTTTTATCTTTCGCTTTTGCAAAAAATCCAGCGCCTCGCCCGACGTGCAGCACGCCACCTGACAGGAAAACAGGCAGCCCACGCTGGAGCGCACCACGTTTGGGTTGAACACGTCGCACTGCGGGTCGCAAACTATTACGGCGTTCACCCCTGCGGCGTCGGCGGTGCGCAGGATAGCGCCAAGATTGCCCGGTTTTTCCACCGCTTCGAGCACAATGATAAACGGGTTTTGGGGCAGCTGCAAGTTTTCCGGCAGCAGCTCTTTTTGTTTGGCCACCGCAAGCAAGCCGTCGCTGCCGTCGCGGTATGCCAGCTTTGCAAACACCGCAGGCGACATTTCAAAGCGTTGCACGGCTTGGGGCAACGGGCGGCTTTCGCCCCAGATTTCGCGGCACACAAAGAGCGTTTGCAGGCTGTAGCCTCCTTGCACCGCCAAGTTAGCCTCGCGCGCGCCTTCCACCACGAACAATCCGCTCCGGCGACGCTCGCGGGGTTTTTCCATGAGCGCCAGCACGCTTTTTACGCGGGGATTTTGCAAAGAAGTTATTTGTTCCACCTCGCAAAATTAGATGAAAATCATGAGATTTCCAATTACCGAGGATTTTGTTGCAACGAGAGCACATTATATAAAGCCTAATAAATATTTCCAATTAATTCCCCGTAGGGGAATAGAAAGGGGTGATACACGTTTTTCTATTGCTCACCTTGTGTTTTTTTTAAAGGTGTTCATGAACTTGCTACGCTCGGTTGATATTATTCCCCTACGGGGAAGCGAGGACAATTGTAATTCATCAAAAATTATAAACCTGCATAACATGAGCTATTATTCGTTGCAACAAAGTCGTTTAGAGCATAAAAAAAAGGGGCTGCCCAATGCTTTTGAGCAACCCCTTTCCTAAAATACGAACTCTATCTAAAACAGGTTTGGGAATACGAGGGAGAAGATAAGCGCCAGCATACCCAGCGCCAGCACGACGGCGGTTTTTTGCCCCGCCCCTTTCCACTCTTTGAGGATAATTCCCCAAACGTTGCTAAAGGTTACGTTGAGCGACATGAGAATACTCCACGAAAAAGCCATCATTACCGGGCTACCCTTCAGGTAGTTTTGCCCTACGCCCAACCCAAAGAACTGCGAGTACCACAGAATACCCGCCAGCGCACAAAAGAGCAGGTTGTTGACCAAAATTTTCGGGGGGACGCTAAAGTAGCTCCGTCCCGTTTTATTTTTTATGTTCTGATATACGCAGTAGGCGCAGTTGGTAACAAATCCGCCAAAGGTTACCAGCAGGATTACGGGGTTTAGGGCAAACAGGGGCTGTGCGCCACCGTCAATTGCCGCGTTTTTGATGGCTTCGCCTGCATTGAGGCCAAGGCTAAAGCAAGCGCTCATTACGCCCGCCAGCAACGCTATCAGCAAACCCTTTTTCAGCGCAAAGTCTTTCACGGCGGCGCGTTTTTCCTCTTCGCTCATGTGCTGCGAGCGCAGGCTTCCGGCGTAGCCAATGGTGGCAATACCCGCCACCGCTATCCCAACGCCGAGCAGCAGGATTAGCCCGTCGCCCGACAGGAGGTTCTCGCCGTTCAGCAGCGCGGGGATGAGGGTGCCAAAGGCGGCGCAGGTTCCCAGCGCAAGCGATTGCCCCAGCGCAACCCCAAGGTAGCGCATGCTCAACCCAAACGTTAACCCGCCAACGCCCCACAGCACGCCGTAGCCTGCGGACTTGAGAGTTGCCGCCGCATCCACCGAGAGAATGTCGTAAAGCGAAGCTTCGGCGCTCACAGCCAGCAGCGCTCCCAGAAAGGGAAAAACAAGCCACGCAAAAATGCCCTGCACCAACCAAAAATTCTCCCAGCCCCAGCTCTTCACTTTCTTAATGGGGACGTATGAGCTCGATTGCCCAAAGCTGCCTATGGCTATAATGATAAGACCTATAAAAATGTTCGACATAGCTTTTGAAATTTTGAATTTTAAATTTTGAATTTTGAATTTGAGCTGCGCAAAGCGCGGGAGAAATTTTGAATTTTGAATTCTGAATTCTGAATTTTGAATTGGCTGACGCAAGATATTTCGCGCTTCGCGCCATTCAAAATTCAAAATTCAAAAATCAAAATTTCCACCTCACCTGTTACTCAGCGTTTCCTTTTCGTAGCGCTGAATTTCCGTGATATACTCCTCCGCCGGCAGCGCTCCGTTTTTCACGCAGAAGTAGTCGTATATTGCGCTCCACGGGAGGGCTTTTTCCTCTTCGAGCAGGGCAAGTCGCTCAAAATTTTGCTCGTTGGCTTC
>JAITAP010000248.1 GCA_031284065.1 Prevotellaceae bacterium | reverse complement strand
CCGGCCCAACCCTGAAGTTGTTGCGCGAACGCTCCGTTTGTGCGCCCCAGTACTTGTCGGCGGGGACCTTCACCTCGCCCATCGTGTCTTTTTCGATACGAAATTCCATGTGATTTTTTGATTTTTAGATAACTCTATTACTACGTTTGTTTGTTTGTTAGTTTTTGCTCAACACACTCCGGCAGGGCGCTGAATACAATGTATATAATTTCCGATAAATAATTACACTTGCCGAGATACCCTTGTACACGTATAAGTACGAATGTATCGGGGAATGTAACTTGCGCTGCTAAGGGAATGTAACCCATTGTAGAGCAAGTCCCGCAGGGACGACACTTTATTAACCGTAGGCTTTAGCCTACGGTAAACGATAGCGCTCTCCTCTTCTCAAACTCTCGTTGCAACAAAATAATTCCATTTCTTGGAATTTTCTACAAAAGTAGAGTAAAAAATCACTACATTTGCATAACTATTAAAAATGTAAGTAGTAACTAAAATGTAATCATTAAATTGTAAGCATTTTATGGCTTGTATAAAACATTCAGAAAAAGGCGATTGCAGCAGCTTTTTTCTTCCGCTAAACGATTTAATGAGCGTTTTAAGCGGAAAATGGAAAATGCGGTTGATTTTGTGCTTGGCAAGCGAGCCAAAACATTTCAACGAAATTTGGAAATGTCACGGAATTTCGCCGCGAATTTTGTCCAAAGAGTTGAAAGAGCTGGAGCTAAATAGTATTCTAACCCGTACTGAAATCAACGACAACCTGAAGTCTGTTGTCTATTCGCTTACCGCGCAGGGCGCGGAGCTTGTGCCCATAATTCTGCAACTTCAAAAATGGGGGACACAGCACAGAGAAAGCATTTTGGGCAGCAATTAGTTTGCCCGTTTTCTTTGTTCTCTACCTCCGGCTACCTCTGTCCATCACCATGAGGAGGTTTTGACAGCCGCTGCTAACTTTTCAAAGCCAACGGTTTGCATCTTGCATAGCGCGGTGATAAACATGCCAAAGAGCTTGATGCGGGCAAGATTCTTTTTTTTGCCGAAGTATTCGGATAATATTTCCGTCAATTTTGTACCTTTGCGGTCAGCCTTAGCAATCACAGCTTAATTTTTTCAAACTTTGCGGCAATTGGCTGCGCCGAGCTTCGCTTCCCCGTAGGGGAATAATATCAATAGAAAAGGGTTCTCTTTCGCCATTAGCCCGTAGGGGCTTTAATTTCGTTGCTTTCTGGAAATATTGTTGGGCTTTATATAATTCAGCTTTAGCAAGCGTATTTACGGATTTTTATAGCCTGTTGGAATTGGTATCGCTCGGTAGAGAATAACCCTGCATTTCTAACGAAATACGTTGTATGGGCGCGTATTTATCACTTCTACCGAGTGGCTCGCTCCTAACGGAGTGAGAAAACACAAAAGCGTTGAAATCTTTTAATTCAATATCAGCATTGCTTGTCGCCTGCGGCGTGTTGTTTCCGCTAACGGTAGCGGCAGCACGGCAGCACAATGCTTTTCGCTCTTTTTCGCTCGTCGCCAGCTCCGATACCACAGCGCTTGACACGCTAAGCATTGTGCCGTATTCGCTCGTGCTGCGCGACGAGCAGGGGCAGCTCGTCCCCGACTCGCTGTTCCGCGTGGACTACTACAATGCTTTGCTTGTGGGACGACTGCAAGGAAGAACCGTGCACGTTGCCTACCGCGTATTTCCGGTCTTGTTTACCAAAGCGTACTTTAGCAAGGAGCAGGAGAAGTATCTTTCGGGCGATACTATTTTCAGCGTCCGTAATCCCTTTTTTGTTCCGCAGGGCAGCCTTTACCGGAATGAAAAATTGCTCGACAACAGCGGGCTGGAGCACAGCGGCAGCCTCATGCGCGGCGTTAACGTGAGCGCCAACAGCAACGCCTCGCTCACGTCGGAGCTTTCGCTACAGCTGTCGGGCAAGCTGACCGACGAGCTGAGCATGATTGCCGCTGTTTCCGACAAAAATCTGCCCCTTACCCCCGAAGGAAACACTGCGTCGCTACAGGAGTTTGACAAGGTTTTCATAAGCGTTTTTACAGGCAGCACAGGCCTCTCCGCCGGAGACGTGGAGCTGAGCGAAGCGCAGGACTTTTTTGGAAAATACAACCGTAAGGCGCTGGGGGCGGAATTTTACACGCAGCAAAAGAAGCTGGGCGGAAGCTACCGTGCAAGCGTTTCGGCAGGCGTGAGCAAGGGGAAGTTTGCGCGTAAAGCGTTGGAGGTTATCGACGGGAATCAGGGGCCATACCTGCTTTCGGGGGCGGAGGGCGAGCGTAACATTGTGGCGCTGTCGGGCAGCGAGCGCGTGTATGCCGACGGGCTGCTGCTGGAGCGCGGCAGCGACGCCGACTACACCATCAGCTACGCTACCGCCGAAATTACTTTCATGCCGCGCTACCCGGTTACGCGAAATTCCCGCCTCATTGTTGAGTTTGAGTATAGCGAGCGCAGCTACGCACGCTACATTGCCAACGTCAAAAACAGCTTTGTAGCGCAAAAAGGAGCTTTTTACCTCAACGCCTTTTACGAAGGCGACGCAAAAAGCCAACCCATTGACGAATCCATGACCGATGCGGAAAAGCAGCAGATGGCGAACGCCGGAGCGCAGACTTGGCGCGCCGTTGCCCCGGCGGTGGACAGCGTGGCGTACAGCAGCAACGAAATTTTGTACCGAAAAAAAGATACCGTAGCCAACGGCGTTGCTTACCGGATTTACGAATACTCCACCAACCCGGGTGAGGCGTTTTTCCGGCTACGGTTTTCGGAGGTAGAGCCCGGCAGCGGCAGCTATAGCCTTGCGCCCTCTGCCGCCAACGGGCGCGTCTATGTCTGGGTGGGCAAGGGCAACGGAAGCTACGAGCCTGTGCAGGCGTTGGTCACCCCCAAGCGGAAATTTTTACTCGCCGCCGGAGGTGCGCTTGGCGCGGACTCCACCGGCGCCCTTGCGCTCGACGCTGCGCTGTCCGGCAGCAGCGCAAACCTTTTTGCAGCCAACCCCGACGTTGACAAAACCGGCTTTGCCGTGAACCTGAAGGGCGATAAAACGTGGAGCGTAAACGCCAAGAATCAGGTCATGGCGACCGTTACGGCGTTGCTGTTCGATAAAAGTTTTGACGCTCCCGAGCGTTTTGTCAGCGCGGAGTACGAGCGCGATTGGAATATCGAGGGCGAGTTGCCGGGCAGAAATTTTCAGCAGTACTCCGGGCTGTTGGGCTACCGCTACGCCGACAAGCTCAGCTTCAACACTTCGCTAACGGTTATCAATGCCGGCGCAACCGACGCGGCGCTCAACCCCCTCGATTCTTCCTTTTCCGCCATGCAGGGCGGAATGTTGTGCGCCGATTTCCGGCTGCGGCAACGCCGCTTCACGAGCTTTGCCAACGCCAGCATCCTGCGCACGCTGCAAAGCAACCGCAGCACGCAATTTGTGCGGGCAAAAGCGGAGGCGGCGCAAGGCTTTGGGCGGCTTACGGCAGGTATGCGCGGCGAACTCGAGCATAACAGCATAGTCGTAAACCAAGCGTTGCAACCTGCCGGTAAGGCGTTTCACTTGGAGGAACTTTTTTTGCGGAGCGATAGCGGCCGCCATGCGACGGCAATTTTTGCCCGCAACCGCGTAGATTTTTCCCCGTACGGCGGCGAGATGAAAACCTTTTCGCAGGCGCAGGAGGCAGGGCTTGCCGACGAGCTGAACGGGAAAAGCGTGCGCAGCAAGTTCACCGCCTCTTTCCGCCACGTGCGCTACATCGACAGCGCCGCTACCGAAAACGTGCTGATGGGGCGGGAAGAACTTTCGGGAACTTTCGCAAAGGGGCTCGTTAGCGCCTCAACGCTGTACGAGCTGGGCGCAGGCATGGAGCCCAAGCAAGATTTTATTTACGTAGAGGTGGGGATGGGGCAGGGCATTTATGCGTGGCGCGATTATAACGGCAACGGCGTGAAGGAGCTCAACGAGTTTGAAGTCGCCGCCTTTCGCGACGAGGCTTCCTACATCAGGGTGGCGCTGCCGTCGCGCGAGTACGTGCAGACCTACGCCGGGAAATTCTCCTTTCAGCTTAGCTTGCTTCCGGCCATGCTTTGGCGACAGCGCAGCGGAGTGCAGGGCTTTTTGTCGAGGTTTAGCAACATGTTTTCGTTCAGCAACGCGCACAAAAGCCTGCGCAGCGACTTTGCCAAAAACGCCAACCCGTTTTTCAGCGAGCCGCTCGGCGATAGCGCGGTGGTCAGCCAGAGCTACACGGCGCTCAACACGCTTGCCTACCTCTCGCCAAGCGCGCGCACCAAGCTCGAGCTGACGTGGCAGGGTGGCAAGTCAAAGTACATGCTCGTAAACGGCTTTGAGCTGCGCCGGAGCAATGCCGTTGGCCTTAGCGCAGGGCAGCGGCTGGCGGACATGCTGCTGCTGAGCGCCGGAGCGCAGCGCGAGGAGAAAACCTACGGCGCACAGTACGCTCAAGCCGGCGCAGGCTACAACATTTTGCAACATTCGCTTAGCGCGGCAGGAGAGCTCACCCCGCTAATGCACCTGCGCGTGAATCTCACCTACAAATTTTCGGTAAAGGAAAACCGCATTGGCGTGGAGAACGCGCGGCTGCACGACGCGCTGGCGGAGCTTACCTGCAACTTGCCGCAAAAAGGCATGGTAGCGGGCGGGGTTGGATTTATTTCCGCCTCGTTTGTCGGCGACGGCAACAGCTCCGTAGCTTACGAAATGCTGCAAGGCTACAGCGACGGCCGCAACTTCACGTGGAGCGCCACCTTGCGGCGGATGCTCGGCAAGGGGCTTGAGCTGAGCTGCCTCTACGCCGGGCGCAGGCTACCCGCCGGAAACGTAGTGCACAGCGGGAGCATGGAGGTGAGGTTGCTGTTTTAGCGGCTAAATCTTTTTTTGAGACGCTACTTACAGAATTGCGCCGTCATTCCGAGCGCAGCGAGGAACCGGAGCGAAGCGGAGCTCGGCGTAGCCAATCTCCAACCCTACCGCCAACCCTGTTGTCGCGCTGGCGCAGTAGAGACGCGCAGCGTGCGCCTCAGCGTCGTACGTTTCCAATCGAAACGCTTGCGCCCGTAGCGCAGTTCCCGATTATTTTCGTACATTTGCCCCGAAAATGCAGGGCGGAAGTCGGCAAACCGGTAGCCTCTCAAGCAAGCATGTAACTTTAATTTAGAAAAATGATGACCGCACAGCAGCTTTACGAGCAAATTCAGCGCAAAAAATCGTTCCTATGCGTGGGCTTGGATTCGGGTATAAAGCATTTGCCCGCTCACTTGCAGGGCGAGCAGTACCCAATGTTGGCGTTTAACAAGGCGATTGTGGACGCTACGGCGGCGTATTCGGTTGCCTTCAAGCCCAACTTGGCGTTCTACGAGGCGTGCGGAGCCGATGGATGGTTGCAGCTGGAGGAAACGGTGCGCTATATTCGCCAACGCCACCCCGGCATGTTCATCATTGCCGACGCCAAGCGCGGCGACATTGGCAACACCTCGCGCCTGTACGCCGAAGCCTTTTTCAAAAAAATGGATGTGGACGCTGTTACGCTTTCGCCCTACATGGGGCGGGACACGGTGCAGCCCTTTTTGGAGTACCCCGGCAGGTGGGCTGTTTTGCTGGCGCTCACCTCCAACCCCTCCGCCTCCGATTTTGAGCTGACAGCCGGCGCAGACGGAAAAATGCTCTACGAGCGTGTGCTGGAAACTTCCATGCAGTGGGGCAATCCCGACAACACCATGTACGTAGTGGGTGCAACTCAAGCCGGAATGTTATCGGATATTCGCCGAATAGCGCCCGAACATTTTTTGCTTGTGCCCGGGGTAGGCGAGCAGGGCGGCAGCTTGGACGAAGTGGCAAGGAACGGTATGAACAGCCGCTGCGGGATGCTGGTAAACTCTTCACGCGCGATTATCTTTGCCGATGGCAGCGAAAATTTTGCCGCCGCTGCGGGCAAAAAAGCCCGCGAAATGCAGGAACAGATGTCCGCCTACCTGCGGTGAGGCCGGGCACGCGCCTACGCAAATCTCAGCGTCTTGCTCGGGCTTATGCGCGACGCCAGCATCGACGGAAGCACAAGCATGGCAATGATAGCAGCCATAGCGCCCGCGTTGAGCGCAAGCACATGCCACAGCTCCAGCGCCACCGGCGCCTGCGAGAGGTAGTAGGTTTCGGGGTTGAGCGATATAATGCCGAAATGTTGCTGGAGCAGGCAGCAGCCAACGCCTATCGCGTTCCCCCACAGCAGCCCCTTTCCGGCGATAAACCCCGACTGGTAGATAAATATTTTTTGCAGGCTTGCGTTTTGTATGCCCAACGACTTGAGCAGCCCAATCATCTGCGACCGCTCGAGCAGCATGATGAGCAGGGTAGATACCATGTTGAATCCCGCCACAATCAGCATGAGCGCCAAGATAACCCATGCGTTGAGGTCTTGCAGCGCAAGCCAGTCGAATATTTGCGCGTAGCGTTGCTTGACGCTTTCCACGAGCAGGCGCGTGCCGTCGGGGAGCAGCTTGTAGCCGGCAATGTCTTCTATTTGCAGGTAGGTTTCGTCGAGCTTATCGAAGTTGTTTACGTAGATTTCAAAACCCGTAACCTGTCCGGCCCGCCAACCGTTGAGTCGCTGCACGTGCTTGAGGTCGCACAGCACGTAGAGCTTGTCAAACTCGCCAAACTTGGTGTCGTAGATGGCAGCGATGGAAAAGCGGCGCACGCGGGGCGGGTCTTGCACAAAAAACATGTCGAAGCTGTCGCCTTGCTTTAGCCGCAGCAGCTTTGCCAGCGTTTGCGAGATGGCAACCTGATTGGTGGTAGCGCTGTCGGTAAGGGCAAAGGGGCTGCCGCTTACCATGTTTTCTTTGAAGAAAGTCCAGTCAAAATTCTTGTCAACACCTTTCAAAACCACGCCCTGCATGTTGTTGCCCGAAGTGATGATGCCGGGCTTGAGCGCAAAAGGTTGGATGTGCGCTACTTCTTTCAGCTGCTCAACTTGCGGCAAAAAATCCTGCCGCTTGCTAATGGGCGCAGCCTCGTAGGAGGTATTTCCGTCGTAGCTTACAATTTGCACGTGCGCCAGAAATCCGGTTACCTTCTGCGTAATTTGCTCCTTAAATCCGGTGAGCACCGCTACCGCAATAATCATAACGGCAAGGCTCAACGCCACGCTCGCCACCGATATGCGGACAATGGGACGGAGCATGCGCTGCTCCTCATGCTTGCTGAATGTAAGCCGTCTGGCAATAAAAAGTTCGATGTTCACAGGGATTTGTTTTTGACGTAAAGGTAGGCATTTTCGGGCTACGCGGCAAGCCGCAGTACATGTTAACATTGTATATGTATATTTAATTCGGCGTATCCATTGCGCGGGACAAAAAATTGCTACCTTTGTTCCCCTCATTTGAGTGAGCAAAGGTACCATAGCTCAGTTGGTAGAGCAAAGGACTGAAAATCCTTGTGTCCCTGGTTCGATTCCGGGTGGTACCACGAAAAACTTCGCTATTTAAGCGGGATGTAAAAACATTCCGCTTTTTTTATGCCTGTAATTTAGAGTCTTTCCGGAGAGGCTTGAAAGGAATAATTGTTATTTGTAAACGCTACTTCGGTGGTCAACTTTAGCTTGCGGCAGAGCTTGGCTTGCCGTTCACCGTTACCCTGCCCTTTTGGGCAGGGTGTACAAAGTTGCGGAGGCTGCCATTTTTGCTTTTTGAGGTATCATCCATCTTGAAGTAGCGTTACCCTTCCGATGCTTTTAGAGTTGCCCAAAACGCCTCTTTACGACACCTTAACGCCGTTTTGCACCTCGCCCGCTGGCTGCACAAGGAGCAACTTGCCGTCGGCGCTTTCGGCGTAGAGTATCATTCCCTGCGACTCAACGCCCATGATGCTGCGCGGCGCAAGGTTTATCAGCATGGCAACCTGCCTGCCGACCAGCGCCTGCGGGTCGAAGCTATCCGCAACTCCGCTCAGCACCGTCCGCTTGTCGATACCGGCGTCCACCAGCATTTTTATGAGCTTCTTGCTTTTGGGAACTCTTTCGGCTTCCAGAATTTTTACGATGCGAACGTCCATTTTTTGGAAATCGTCGAACGAGCAGAGCTCTTTTTGCGGCTCGGCGCGGTAGGCTTGCTCGCCGTTTTTCTCTTTCATCTTCTCCAGCTTTTGCAGCTGCGCCGTGATAGCGTCATCCTCTATCTTGTCGAACAGCAGGGCAGGTTCGCCGAGCTGATGGCCAACGGGCAGGAGCGTATCGCTGCCCAGCGGCTCCCACTGTAGCGTTGCGCTGTCGATGTTCAGGATGCCGCGCAGCTTTTGGGAAGTAAACGGCATGAACGGCTCCATAATGACGGCAAGGCTCGCCGACAGCTGCAACGCAACGTTCAGGATGGTTTTCACGCGTGCTTCGTCGGTTTTTATGACCTTCCAAGGCTCCGTATCGGCGAGGTATTTGTTGCCTGTCCGCGCGAGGTTCATGGCTTCGCGCAGCGCTTCGCGAAACCGGAAGCTGTCAAGATTGTCCTCCACTTTGCGCTTTGCCTCCCCGATTTCGGCGAGCGCGGCTTTGTCGATGTCCGCAAGCGCGCCGGGCTGCGGCATTTTGCCTGCAAAATATTTTTGCGTAAGCACTACGGCGCGGTTTACAAAATTCCCGAATATGGCCACGAGTTCGCTGTTGTTTCTGTCCTGAAAATCGCGCCACGTAAAGTTGTTGTCCTTCGTTTCCGGAGCGTTGGCGCAGAGTACGTAGCGCAGCACGTCCTGCTTGCCGGGAAAATCTTCGAGATATTCGTGCAGCCACACCGCCCAGCCGCGCGTGGTGGAAATTTTATCATTCTCAAGATTTAAAAATTCATTGGCCGGGACGTTGTCGGGCAAAACATAACCGCCGTGCGCCTTTAGCATACACGGGAACATGATGCAGTGAAAAACAATGTTGTCCTTACCGATAAAGTGCACCATCTTTGTATCCTCGCTTTTCCAGTACTTTTCCCAGTCGTCGGGCAAGAGCTCGATGGTGTTCGATATGTAGCCTATTGGCGCGTCAAACCACACGTAGAGCGCTTTCCCCTTAGCGCCCTCCACAGGAACTTGCACGCCCCAATCGAGGTCGCGGCTCACGGCGCGGGGTTGCAGCCCGTTGTCCAGCCACGATTTGCACTGCCCATACACGTTGGGCTTCCATTCCTTATGCTCCTCCAGAATCCACTGCTTGAGCCACGCCTCGTACTTGTCGAGCGGGAGGTACCAGTGCGACGTTTCGCGCATCACGGGCTTGCTGCCGCTGATGGCGGAGTGCGGGTTGATAAGCTCGGTGGGGCTAAGCGTGCTGCCGCACTTTTCGCACTGGTCGCCGTAGGCTTTTTCGTTGCCGCAATGGGGGCACCCGCCCACAATATAGCGGTCGGCAAGGAATTGTCCGGCTTCCTCGTCGTAGTATTGTTCGCTTGTTTTTTCGGTAAATTTCCCCTCGTCGTAAAGCTTTTTGAAAAAGTCCGCCGCTGTTTTATGGTGAATCTTGGACGAGGTTCGCGAGTAAACGTCGAACGAAATACCGAAGTCTTCAAACGATTTCTTAATCATTTCATGGAATTTGTCCACTACTTGCTGCGGCGTGCAGCCCTGCTGCCGCGCCTTAATGGTGATAGGAACGCCATGCTCGTCGGAGCCGCCGATGAATATCACCTCGCGCCCGCGCAGGCGCAGGTAGCGCGAGTATATATCGGCAGGTATGTAAACGCCGGCAAGGTGACCAATGTGCACGGGGCCGTTGGCATACGGCAGGGCAGAGGTAACAAGGTAGCGTTTGGGCGTCAATTTCATTATGCTGTAAAATTTAGTTAGTATGAACGTTTTGCCGGTTGCCTGTATGCAAGAGCAACGCAGCTTGAGCGTGCAAAGATACAAATTTTTTTGCCATGCATTTATAAAATAAGTACTTTTGTCGAGTAATGGGCTGAGGTGGAGTGAGCAAACAAGTAGCCAACATGCTAAGATGAATACAGAAATGAGTAGCGATGTGAAATTTGTCCGTCCTGCCGGTCTCAAGGCGGGCGACACGGTAGGCATTTGCGCTCCGGCGCGAAAGGTGAGCGGCGACGACCTCCGGCAGGCGGTGCAGGTTGTAGAGTCGTGGGGATTGCGGGTGCGCCTGAGCGAGAATCTGTTTGCCGGATGCTCCATGCTTGCCGGTAGCGACGAGCAACGCGCCGCCGACGTGCAGGCGCTGATAGACGCTCCCGACGTGAGCGCGATTCTCTTTGCGCGTGGAGGCTACGGGTGCGCCCGGCTGCTGCAAAAGCTGGACTTTTCGGGGCTAAAAAAAGCTCCCAAATGGCTGGCAGGCTACAGCGACATTACCGTCTTTCACCTTGCGCTCTACCGCCTTGGGGTAGAGAGTTTGCACGCCGCCATGCCCTTTAAGTTTACCGATGCGGCGAGCGTCGATAGCCTGCGTGCAGCCTTGTTTGGGCAGGACGTTAGCCGGGAGCTTGCGCCGCACGAGCTTAACGTAAAAGGAACGGCAACAGGGCGGCTGACGGGCGGAAATCTCTCCATCATCTACAGCTTGCAGGCAACGCCCTGCGAGCTGCTGTCCGATGGCGCCGTGCTGTTTGTGGAGGATGTTGACGAGTACCTCTACCACGTTGACCGCATGATGCTGAACCTTGCGCTGAGCGGAAGGCTGGGCAAGCTCAAAGCCCTGCTGGTAGGCGGCATGACGGAGATGAAAGATAGCGTTGGCGGTTACGGAAAGTCGGCGTATGAGATTATCAGCGAACATGCCCGTCCGCTGAACATTCCGGTGGCGTTTGGGTTTCCGGCAGGACACCAAGACCCGAATGTGGCGCTATGTATGGGTCGGGAGGTGCAGCTGGAGGTAAGCGACAAGCGGGCATTGCTGCGGTATAGCGAGCAAGCGTAACTCACAATGACTTTGTTGCAACGGGAACACATTACTATATAAAGCCTACGACAGCAAGTCCCGCAGGGGACGACACTTGATTAACCGTAGGCTTTAGCCCACGGTTAACGATAGCGCTCTCCTCTTAAGTCCCGCAGGGACGACACTTGCTGTCGCCTCCAAAGTGCCGTCCCTGCGGGACTTGCCCGGCATCAGCCAATTCAAAATTCTCAAGCGCCATCCCGTTAGGGATGGACCGCTCGGTAGAAAACCATCCCTACCACCAAACCCGTCATTCCGTAGGAATGACGCCCGAGCGCGTGTGGGCACATTCCTACGGAATGTGTTGCGCCGAAAACATTGCCCTTTTCTACCGAGCGATTCATTCCTACGGAATGAAAAGACGCAAGCGACCTGCAACACCTCGCTCCCAGACCTCACCCCCGACCCCTCTCCAAAGGAGAGGGGAGGCTTACGCCGAACATCGTGTCCCTGCTCCCCTCTCCTTTGGAGAGGGGTCGGGGGTGAGGTCTCCGGAAGTGTCGTCCCGGCGGGACTTGCCCGGCGTTAGCCAATTCAAAATTCAAAATTCAGAATTCAAAATTTTATAATGCCTACGGTTAATCAAGTGTCGTCCCTGCGGGACTTGCCCGGCGCAAGCCAATTCAAAATTCAAAATTCAGAATTCAAAATTTTATAAAGCCTACGGTTAATCAAGTGTCGTCCCTGCGGGACGAACACGGCGTCAGCCAATTCAGAATTTAAATTTTTTCCTCAAGTTCTCGTTGCAACAAAGTCATTCAAAATTCTTACGGTATGCTCACAAACGAAATGTAAAAACGTAGCGGCGTGTAGGGGTATATCGGCCGGGAGGCGCTGGAGGTAGCGCCGGTATCCCCGTAGCCGTAGTCTGAGGTGAATACTACCTCTACCTTGCTGCCCGCTGCAATGTTGAGCAACGCCGCATCAAAAGATTTTATCGACGTGCTCGATAGCAAGGCTTTTGAGAAGGTATGCGAGTAGTACGTGGAGGTCATAGTGGTTGTGTCAACGCTCCACCCTGCCTCGTAAGCAACTTTCCCAATGTTGGAGTCCAGCAAAAAGCCATCTCGAAGGTAGTACCCGGCATACTTTAGGTTCAGCACATCGCCTGTTTTCGCGCACAGCACGGAGTCATTCCGCTGCACGGTATCGAGGTAGCAAACGTAAATACCCTGTAATTCTGCCCCCGTAGTATCTTTTGCCGGTACAAATTTTGCGGCATTATTGGCATCGGCATTGTAGGCAGCTACATGGTCTTTTACCATGCGCAGCTCGCGTGCGGCGGCAGATTCGGCATTTTCCACAATTTCGTTGAGGGTAACTTTAAAAATAACCGGCGTATTTGCCGCCACGCCCGTTGTTCCCGACGAGCCAAAGGCGTGCCACGACGCCGACAGCACGGTGAGGGTAT
>JAITAP010000219.1 GCA_031284065.1 Prevotellaceae bacterium | reverse complement strand
AATTGCGCTAATCAAGTCCCGCAGGGACGACACTTGATTAACCGTAGGTTTTAGCCTACGGAGGCGGCATGAACACTATCCCCAAGTCCCGCAGGGACGACACTTGATTAACCGTAGGCTAAATAGGTTAAGCCCTGAAAGGGCGAAATCATTAGCGTAGGGCAACGCCCTATGAAAGGAGCGAGGCACACCGCCTTAAGCCCTGAAAGGGCGAAATCAATTTGCGGGAAATCACCCGTTTAGTAACTTATTATCACGCAATTATATCTTTTATTGGCATATAAACTATAGTATATGAGGAGTAAACCTTGAAGTAAAGCGTATAAATATATGGCTACTATGTATTTATAATGAGTAAATCGCGGTTTTTAGGAGGTGTTTTTGCTTGTTTCGCGTCAAATGCGTGTTTTTTCCTTGAAGTAAAATATAGATATATCATGCAAATATCTGAGTTTTATATATCTATTCGCTATAAGTAAGTGTAAATCGCGCACGTTACATTTGTAAATTCCGCGTTGGTGAAGCCCCCACCTTTTGGGTGGTTACAAGTGTAATCAAACAGTATTTGTTTAGCTGCAACCATCAAATGTTACAAATGTAAACTTATTTCATCTGACAAATTGGCGTTTCGGCGTTTTCGGGAGGAAATTGAAAATGCCGTTTTTTAATCAAACATAGCGATTCTGTACCCTTTATCCGCTTGGGAGAAAAAAGGCAAATATGAGAGGATTTTGGGGGTAAAAATGTAGCGTTTTAGGTGAACGCTTTCTTCATTTGCTCGTTTGCAGCCGTTACTTTTTCCGCCATATCGGCTTTAAGCTTCAGCAACCGCTGCTGTACTTCGGGTTCGCCCGTGCCTATAATTTGCGCGGCAAGAATGGCGGCATTTTTTGCGCCGTTGAGCGCCACGGTGGCAACGGGAACGCCCGCAGGCATTTGCAAAATGGAAAGTATGGAGTCCCAGCCGTCAACGGAGTTTGAGGACTTGACGGGCACGCCGATTACCGGCAGCGGAGTGAGCGCCGCCACCACGCCGGGCAGGTGCGCCGCCCCACCCGCTGCCGCAATAAACACCTTAATACCCCGTGCGTGCGCATTCCTTGCCAAGTCAACAACCAAATCGGTGGTGCGGTGCGCCGAAAGTGCGTTCACCTCAAACGCTATGCCATTCTCTTTGAGGAACTTAAAAGCCTCCTCCAGCACCGGCAAATCGGAGGTGCTGCCCATAATAACGCTAACTTTAGCTGACATGATAGGTATTCTTGTTGGAAAATGTAGTAATTTTGTTCGACTTTTTACGTCGCACAAACTTACACAAATTTGACACACGAAGAGATAGACGGCTGGTTTTTTTATGTTTTTTTTACCGCATTTTCACCTCTTTATTTGTGTAAAATACTTACTATGAATCAGATAAAGTTACACGACAAGGTATTCCGGATGAGTATTCCGGAGCAGGAAATTGACAGGGCGGTGCAGGCTGTCGCGGACAAAATCAACGCCGACCATAGGGATAGCGATAGCGTACCGCTGTTTTTGTCGGTGCTCAACGGGTCGTTTATGTTTGCCGCCAACCTCATCAAGCGCATTACATTTCCGTGCGAAATATCGTTTGTCAAGCTGGCGTCGTACCACGGCGAGCGCAGCAGCGGCAACGTTACCGAGCTTATTGGGATTAGCGACGCGCTGGTGGGGCGCGATATAATTGTGATTGAAGATATTGTAGATACGGGCAACACCTACGAATCGCTTATGGCAACGCTCATGCGCCACAATCCGCAGTCGGTAAAAATTGCCGCTATGTTGCTCAAGCCCGAAGTGTACCAAAAAACGTTGCCCATTGACTACGTTGCCATGCAAATTTCCAACGATTTTATTGTTGGCTACGGGTTAGATTACAACGGGCTGGGACGCAACCTGCCCAATATATACAAGGTGGTATGACAACCGTAAAGCCACCAAGATTATACAACCACTGAATTTTTGACTGCAAAAATGCTAAATATTGTTTTATTTGGCGCGCCGGGAGCCGGAAAAGGCACGCAGGCCGCCAAGCTGGTAGAAAAATACAACCTTGTGCATCTCTCCACAGGCGATATGCTTCGCGATGAGATTGCCCGCTGCACCCGGCACGGAATTATTGCCCAACAGCTGATAAATCGCGGCCAGCTGGCGCCGGATAGCATGGTGGTGGAAATGATTGCGGAAAGAATAAAAGCTCACAAGGGGGCAAAAGGCTTCATCTTTGACGGCTTCCCGCGCACTATTCCCCAAGCGGAAATGCTCGACAACATGCTGCCGGAGCATGGCCTGCGCGTTACCGGCATGATTGCGCTCAACGCGCCCGAAGACGAACTTGTTCACCGCCTGCTGTGCCGCGGCAAGTGCTCCGGCCGCGCCGACGACCAGAACGAAGAGGTAATCCGTAACCGGATAGCCGTGTACCACGAAAAAACCGCGCCGCTAATCGAGTACTACGCCGCGCAGGGCAAGCATGTCTCGACAAAGGGTGTGGGCAGCATTGAGGAAATTTTTCTCAACCTCTGCTCCGCCATCGACAAGCTCAGGCAGGTCAATGGCGTTTGAGCAACCGTTTTTTTTCAGTAATATTTTTTTAACCGTTGAATTTTTTGTTCCGTGCCTGCATCCAATTTTGTTGACTACGTAAAGATATACTGCCGCTCGGGCAACGGCGGCGCGGGCGCCATGCACCTGCACCGCGAAAAGTTTGTGGACAAGGGCGGCCCCGACGGAGGCAACGGCGGACGCGGCGGGCACGTTATCCTGCGCGGCGACAAGCAGCATTGGACGCTTCTGCACCTTAAATTTCGCAAGCACATCCACGCCGAAGACGGCGGAAAAGGCGGCTCTGCGCAGAGCACCGGCGCCGACGGCAACGATACGGTCTTGGACGTGCCGCTGGGCACAATAGCCCGCGACGCCGAAACCGGCGAAATGCTCTTTGAGGTTACAGAGCACGGCGAAGAGAAAACGCTGGTAAAGGGCGGGCGCGGAGGTATGGGCAACGCCTTTTTCAAAAGCGCGACCAACCAGACCCCGCGCTACGCGCAGCCCGGAGAGCCCTGCCGGGAGGGGTGGTTTGTGCTTGAGCTCAAAATCCTTGCCGATGTTGGCCTTGTGGGATTTCCCAACGCCGGAAAATCGACCCTGCTCTCGGTAGTGAGCGCCGCAAAGCCCAAAATTGCCGACTATCCGTTCACCACGCTCGAGCCAAACCTTGGCATTGTGAAGTACCGCGACTATAAATCGTTTGTGATGGCAGATATTCCGGGAATAATAGAGGGCGCAAGCGAAGGGAAAGGATTAGGGCTGCGATTTTTGCGGCATATAGAGCGAAACTCCGTTTTGCTGTTTCTGGTACCCGCCGACAGCCCCGACGTTACCGCCGAGTACCGCGTGCTGCTGCGCGAGCTGCAACGCTACAACCCCGAAATGGCGGACAAAAAGCGCGTGCTGGCTGTCTCCAAGTGCGATATGCTGGACGAGGAGCTGGCGCGCGCCATCAAAAAAACGCTGCCAAAGAATGTGCCGCACCTGTTTTTTTCGTCGCTCACGCAGGCGGGAATTACGGAGCTGAAAGATTTGCTGTGGAAAACGCTGAGCGAATAAAGATGGCAATAGTGGTGAAAAATTTTCACCTTGAAAATTACCAATCAAGCTGATTTATCCTCTCATTCAGCGGCTTTATTTTGTCAATGAATTGACTTTGTTGCAACGAGAGCACATTACCATATAAAACCTACGACAGCAAGTCCCGCAGGGACGACACTTGATTAACCGTAGGCTTTAGCCTACGGTAACGATGGCGCTCTCCTCTTAAGTCCCGCAGGGACGACACTTGCTGTCGCCTCCAAAGTGTCGTCCCTGCGGGACTTTAAGCGATGCCTGTAGCCATAGCCGTAGGCTAAAGCCTACGGTTAATAAAGTGTCGTCCCTGCGGGACTTACACGGCGTCAGCCAATTCAGAATTTAAATTTTTTCTCAAACTCTCGTTGCAACAAAGTCCAATGAATTTGTTAATGAATTTTCATAAATCATAGCGCTTTGCATTGCTTCGTAATCAGCTTTCCAATAGTCAATAATATTTGGGGGGCGGAACTATTTTAATTGCTTTTGGGGAAAGCGTGCTGTAATCAAATTTAATGTAAAATCCTGATTGCCAATATACATTCAAGTTTCTCTGGAATAAATTGTGCAAATATACAACAAATTTACGTTGAATAGTGGTACCTCAGCGAAAATACGTACACCTCTATCAGCGTTTCGTTTACGGAGTATATCAGGCGATGTTCTACATTGATACGCCTTGACCATTTGCCCGACAGCTCATATTTAAGCGGTTCAGGCTTGCCAATACCGGTGTATGGGTGCTCGGATATATCAAGCAGGAGACGGTTTATTTTATCGAAAATTGCTTTCCTCCCGCTTGCCTTCCAATACTCATAATCCGCTTGAGCCTGCGAGCTGAAGATGATTTTCATGAGATAGCGCTTAAATCAAACTCAATGCCCTTGCCCTCTTTTATTTCCTGCTCTCCCTTGCGGATAATATCCATCATAGCCTGCGAGCGCATGATATACTCCGTTTCCTTAATGGCGTTGTACTCATCAAGCGACATAATCACCACGCCGGTACCACCGCCCCGATTGACAAGCAGCGTGTCGGTATTCTCCACGACCGAATCAATGTAGCCTTTCAGATTGCTTCTTAGTTCTGTATAGTTTGCCGTTCTCATTTTAATTTGTTTTTGCAAAGATAGGTACTTATTTCCGTACTTACAAATGACTTTGCTGCAACGAGAGCACATTATGTAAAGCCTAATAAATAGTTTCAATTAATTCCCCTACGGGGAAGCGGAAACTCGGCGAAGCCAATTGCTGCATGTTTTTCC
>JAITAP010000128.1 GCA_031284065.1 Prevotellaceae bacterium | reverse complement strand
AGCGACGGCGTGGCGCGTATTTACGGGCTTGCCAACGCCGAAGCCAACGAGCTCCTCGAATTTCAAAATGGCATGATGGGCGTGGTGATGAACCTCGAAGAGGATAACGTTGGCGCGGTGCTGCTCGGCTCCACCGACCGCATTAAGGAGGGTTTTTCGGTGCGCCGCACGGGAAAAATTGCCTCCATAAGCGTTGGCGAGGGCATGTTGGGCAGGGTTATCGACCCGCTGGGCGAGCCGCTCGACGGCAAGGGACCCGTTGCCGGCGAGCGCCTGCGAATGCCGCTGGAGCGCAAGGCGCCGGGGGTAATCTACCGTCAGCCTGTGAACCAGCCGCTGCAAACGGGCTTGAAAGCGGTTGACGCCATGATCCCCATCGGGCGCGGGCAGCGGGAGCTTATCATCGGCGACCGCCAAACCGGAAAGACGAGCATTGCGCTGGACGCTATCATCAACCAGCGCGACGGCTACCTCAACGGCGACCCCGTTTACTGCATATACGTTGCCATAGGGCAAAAAGGCTCTACGGTTGCCTCCATCGTCAACACGCTGCGCGAAAAGGGGGCGCTGGACTACACCGTAGTGGTGGTGGCCACCGCCGCCGACCCCGCCGCCATGCAGTACTTTGCACCCTTTGCGGGAACGTCCATCGGCGAATACTTCCGCGACACGGGGCGACATGCGCTGGTGGTTTACGACGACCTCTCAAAGCAAGCGGTAGCGTACCGCGAGGTGTCGCTCATCCTGCGCCGCCCGTCGGGGCGCGAGGCGTACCCGGGGGATATTTTCTACCTGCACTCCCGCCTGCTGGAGCGTGCGGCGCGAATAAATACGCAGCAGGAGGTTGCCGAAAAAATGAACGACTTGCCCGAAAGCCTTCAAGGGAAAGTAAAGGGTGGGGGGTCGCTCACGGCGCTGCCCATCATCGAAACGCAGGCGGGCGACGTGTCGGCGTACATCCCAACCAACGTGATTTCCATTACCGACGGGCAAATTTTTCTCGAAAACGACTTGTTCAACCAAGGCGTTCGCCCGGCCATCAACGTGGGGATTTCGGTGTCGCGCGTGGGCGGAAATGCGCAAATCAAGGCCATGAAAAAGGTGGCGGGAACGCTCAAAATCGATCAGGCGCAGTACCGCGAGCTGGAGGCGTTCACAAAATTCGGCAGCGACATTGACCCCGTAACGGCGTTCACGATAGACAAAGGGCAAAAAAACACCCAGCTGCTCATCCAGCCGCAGTACCGCCCCATACCGGTAGAAAAGCAAATTGCGACGCTCTACTGCGGAACGCACGGGCTGCTGCGCAGCATTAAGGTTGAACGGGTGCCCGAATTTGAGAAGCTGTTTGTTGACATTCTGGAGGCGCAGCACAAGGAGGATATTCTTTTGCCGATAAAAAACGGTATTCTGGATGACAGCGTAACGGGCGCACTCGAAAAAGTCGCCGCAGAGGTCGCGAAGTCAATTGGAGGCTGAAAGAAAGTCAGGAGCTAATACGCACGCACTAACAGGTACAAATGGACAACACAAAAAATTGATATGGAAGCAAAACGACTTGAACGGAAATTTTCGCAATCGCTGACGCAGAAGGCGCTGATAATCGCCGGGCTAGCGCTGCTGTTGCTAATTCCAAGCGTGCTGGTGCAGAATCTGATTTTGGAGCGGAAAAACCGGAGTGAGGAAACAATCCGGAAAATCAACGAAAAGTGGAGCCTTTCGCAGCGGCTCTGCGGCCCTGTTTTGTCTATCCCCTTTACAACGACTTACGTGAACGAAAAAGAAAAGGTGCGGGAGGAACATGTGGTTTCCCTGACCCCGAAAAATCTGAACATTCGCGTCCGGTTGATTCCGGAGGAGCGCCACTACGGTATTTACAAAACTATTCTCTACAAAAGCGAAATTCAGCTGAGCGGGCAGCTGCCGGACGTTAGCCGGCTGAAAATCGCGGACAAGAACAATACCATCCACTTTAGCCGGGCTTACCTTTCCCTGGGCATTTCCGACTTGCGCGGGCTGACCGACGAAGTGGACTTCCGGCTCAACGGCAACGCCTGCCCGGCGGAAGTCGGCGGCGAAAATTATGTCAGCGGGAAAAATATGGTTGTCAACCTGCCGGACGTCCTCACGGAAGCGCCGGATAAGGTTTACGAATTTGACTGCAAGCTAAAGCTGAACGGAAGCAGCAGCATGGATTTCGTTCCCATCGGCAGCGCCACCGGCGTGAACGTAGCGGGCAGCTGGAAAACGCCCGGGTTTACCGGAAGCTTTTCGCCGGATTACCAGCTGTCCGATACCGGATTTGTTGCTTCGTGGAGCGTGCTGAGCATCAACCGCAGTATTCCGGAGTACTGGGTTGATGAAGACGAAAAAATCACGTCGCTTCGCTTACCCTCATTCGGCGTAACCTTGGTGGATACGGTTGACCACTACCAGCAAAATATGCGCTCGGCCAAGTATGCCATCATGTTCATTGCGCTGACGTTTGTCGCCTTTTTCTTTGTGGAGGTACTGACAAAAAAGCGGATTCATCCGGTGCAGTACCTGCTGGTTGGCTTTGCCCTAATCCTGTTCTACAGCTTGCTACTGTCTATTTCCGAGCAGCTGCACTTTGCCGCCGCCTACCTGATAGCCGCCGTTGCGACCATTGCGCTCATTACCACCTACGCCTCCGGAATTTTCAAGAGTAAAGTACAAACGGGTATCTTGGCGCTGATTTTGTCCATTTTGTACCTGTTCCTGTACGTGATTCTCCAGCTGGAAGACGTGGCTTTGCTGATAGGTAGCATCGGGTTGTTTGCCATACTCGGAATAGTCATGTATTTTTCGCAAAAAATCAAGTGGTACAGGCAGGGAGAGGATATTGAGTGAAAAATATGGAGCTGACGGTTGGGAAATTTTGAGGCGCAACACCTGTCGCCTTTGCATTGTGAAAATAATGGCTATCTTTACGTAAAAACGCTTCAACGCAATGGCGCAAAAAAAAGGTAAGGGAAAAAAGGCTAAAAACTCCGGCGCAAGAGTTTTTATGAACCCGAAGACAGATTTTGGGTTTAAGAAAATTTTCGGGAACAAGCTGCTGATGATGAAATTTCTAACTGCATTGGGAGTATTGCCCGAAGAAATTGCAGCAATTGAGTATCTCCCGTTAGAGCAGCTGGGCGTTGTAAAAGAAAACCGGAAGGCGATTTACGATATTTACGTAAAAACAGCGAGCGGAAAGCGTTACATCGTAGAGATGCAAGTCTCCGGGCAAGACCACTTTGTGGAAAGAATGTTGTTCTACGCGAGTTACTCGGTCATCTACCAAGCCCCGAAAGGTAAAGTAGCCGCGCCCAATGCAAAGGGCAAAAAGGTAGAGAAGCAAAGCTACGACATAGCTGGCGTATATGTTATTGCTATTTTGGATTTTGTCTTATTTAAAGAGAAAACCGCAAAGGATATAGTCGTGGAGCAGGTTAAGCTGATGCGTCAGGAGGCGAATATGGAATTTACCGACAAGTATCGCTTTCTAATCATCGAATTGCCGAAATTTAAAAAAGCGCTGGAGGAGCTCTCCACCTTAGAGGACAAGCTCTTGTTTTCATTGAAAAACATGGACAAGCTGTCGGAACGACCGGAAGTAATGAGCGAAGAAGTGTTCACGCTGCTGTACGAAGAAGCACGAATAAATAAACTAACAGAAGTAGAGATGGAAACTTATAATAAAAGCATATTGGAATACGACGACGTGCGCCAAGCCGTAGATTTTGCGAAAAGAGAAGGTCTGCTGGAAGGCCAAAGAAAAGGCATTAAGCAAGAGCGAATCAGACTTGTAAAAAGGCTTCGCTTGTCAAATATGAGCATTAAGCAAATTGCCAAAATGACCGGTTTGACAGAGGAGAGGATATACAATATTTTGGATAGCTAACCTGACCTTCAACTTTTTTATCAGCGTAAAGTAGAGATGGGAACTTATAATAAAAGCATATTGGAATACGACGACGTGCGCCAAGCCGTAGATTTTGCGAAAAGAGAAGGTCTGCTGGAAGGCCAAAGAAAAGGTCAAAGAAAAGGCAAGCTGGAAGGTAAAAGAGAAAGTATTGAGCAAGGAATTGAGCAAGGAATTAAGCAAGGAATTAAGCAAGAGCGAATCAGACTTGTAAAAAGGTTTCGCTTGGCAAATATGAGCATTAAGCAAATTGCCGAGTTGTGTAGTTTGACAGAAGAACAAATCTCCGCTATTATTGGATAACAATTTGGTTTTTAATTTTTAACTTATATATTAGGTGGCACAGCTTAAGGAAATAAAGGAACGTATAAACTCCGTGAAAAGCACGCGGAAGATTACGTCTGCCATGAAAATGGTATCTGCCGCAAAGCTCAACCGGGCGCAGAAAAACATTGCAGGGATGCTCCCGTACTCCAACGCCATGCAGCATATCCTCCGCAGCGTGCTGTCGCTGGGCAGCGATCTTGAGACGTCGCTATCCCGCCGCCGGCCGACAGAGCGCGTTGCCATCGTGGCGTTTTCGTCGGACAGCTCGCTGGCAGGCTCCTTCAACTCCAACGTGGCAAAGGAGCTGCGCCGGACGCTCAACGCCTACGCGCACCTCCCCAAAGAAAAAATTCTTATCTACACCATCGGCAAAAAAGTGTTTGAGGCGGCGGGCAAGCTGGGCTACACCGTTGCCCGCAACTTTGAGGGGCTGGCTGCCAAGCCCGATTACGATACGCTTGCGGCGTTTGTGGGAGAGCTGATAGCGCAGTTTGAAGCGGCGGCAATAGACAAGGTGGAGGTGATATACCACCACTTTAAGAGCGCAGGCTATCAGGCGCTCACGCGCGAGGTGTTTTTGCCGCTCACGCTGGAGGCTGCCCAAGCTCAAAAAGATGCGCCGGATAAAAAGATGCAGCCGGATTACATTGTAGAGCCGTCGAGCGCAGAAGTGTTTGCGGCGCTGCTGCCCAAGTCGCTCAAGCTAAGGCTGTACACCATGCTGCTCGACTCCAGCGCCTCGGAGCACGCCGCGCGCGTCATCGCCATGCAGCTTGCCACCGACAACGCCGATGAGCTGATTACCGACCTCACCATTGACTACAACAAGTCGCGCCAACAATCCATCACCAACGAGCTGCTTGACAT
>JAITAP010000103.1 GCA_031284065.1 Prevotellaceae bacterium | reverse complement strand
AATCCGTGTAATCTGTGGACAGAGAAAAATTAGTGTAATTCGTGGACAAAAAAAATTAATGTAATTCGTGAACAAAAAAAAACATAAATAAAATGAAAAATTTGATACTAAAAGTCAGCACATTGATAGTAGCGTTAATGGTTGTTCTCCCCTCATTTTCGCAAGTTACCCTACAGTATAGCTTCAAAAAAGGAGAAATATTCAAGCAGAATATGGTCACAAAATCCAAAATAACGATGAATCAGGAGATGAACGTTGATATGACAACTGACTTTCAAACTACGTTTGAGGTGATAGATGTCACGGAGGAAGGCTATACGCTGGAGGTGAAGTACAAGCACATAAACATAAAAACTACAACATCGGGCATGGACGAGCGTTCGTTCGATTCCAATAACTCCGAAAACGTCGCTACGCTACAGAATTTAGACCCCATGCTGAAAGCCGCAATTGATAAACCTATCGAAGTTGTTATGACCAAAACAGGAAAAGCGGAAGTAAAAAATATCGGCAGCCTCGGCAAAGCAATGTTCGGCGTAATAGATACAAACATTCCGGCGGCAAGAAGAGAGAGGTTGGCGCAATGGAACAAGCAATTTTCGGAGGGAGATTTCCTACCGCAATTGAGCTTTTTTCCCGATAAGCCGGTGAACGTGGGCGATAGCTGGGTGAGTAAAGTGTCGAAATCCGTTCCGTTTGCGATGGATTTTGATGCAAAAGTAACGCTCCGTAGCGCTGACGAGCATGTAGCCTATTTGGAAGTAGAGGGAGAGGGAAAATTCTCAAACCTCAAACAGGAAATGGAAATGAACAACATCAAGTACAGCATTTCATATAGCGTCTCCCAGCGAGGACAGGTTAAAGTAAACAGGAGTACCGGTTGGGTGATTTCTTCGGAGATAGAGCAGCACATTGACGGCGAAATAGAAGCAGACGGAAAAACACCTATTTCGGTAGTTGAAACGGTTACGATGTCAGGCAACTAAAAAAAGCAGCATGATAGAAATGAAAAAAACATTACTCTTTGCGTTGACCTTTTCGCTGGCGGCGCAACCCCTGTACGCCAACGAGCCCGATTCGACATACCTTTTTGCGTATGCAACCCAAAAAGACGCGGGGCGTAGCGGCCTGCGCTTTGCGTGGAGCGCCGACGGCGAAAAATGGTACCCCATCGGCAACGGGCATGCTTTTGTGAGAAGCGACTACGGCCGCTGGGGCAGCGAAAAGCGGATGCTGAACCCCTACCTCTACCGCGCTGCCGACGGGCTGTGGCACGGCGTGTGGACGCTGAACGAAAAAGGCGACTTTGCGCACGCAGCTTCCGCCGATTTGATTTACTGGGGACGGCAAACGTACTACTCCGCAATGGAAGCTAACCTGCAAACGTTCACCGGAGCAAACCCGCAATACCGGGCTGCGCTCATCAACGGCGAGCAGCAATTTGGAACCGTCCGCAAAGTTCACCGGAGCGTATCGACCGCCCTGATTAACGCGCAGCTGGTAGCCGCGCACAGGCAAAAACTCTACGCGGAAAATGCCAAAGACGACGCGGTACGTTTCGCCGGGCTGCAACCGGTTGATATTTCTGTTATCCCCGACGTGTCCGCAAGGAAGAAAATAAGCGACAAGCTTATCGGGGTATTCTTTGAGGACATCAACTATGCCGCCGACGGAGGGCTGTACGCCGAGCTCGTGCAAAACCGCGATTTTGAGTACGACCCGAGCGACAAGGAGGGCAGGGATAAAAATTGGAACCACCTTACGGCGTGGAGAACAACGAGCGAAAAATGCACGCTCGATATTGATACCGTCTTGCCCATTCATCCAAACAACAGGCATT
Source organism: Prevotellaceae bacterium (assembly GCA_031284065.1). Classification (GTDB taxonomy): domain Bacteria; phylum Bacteroidota; class Bacteroidia; order Bacteroidales; family UBA932; genus JAITMY01. Next base: position 3,560 of record JAITAP010000103.1, on the reverse strand, counting down.
ACGCCGCACTGCGCACAGACGGCGCAGGCGGATTGACGAACAGCGGCTTTGACGGCGTCTCCGTGAAGGCGGGCGAAAAATACGTTTTTTCGGTATTTGCCCGTTCGCCCGAAGCGCAAAAAGGCGCTGTGGCGGTGCGGCTGTCCGATAAAAACGGCAACGCCATTGGCGAGGCGCGAACAAAAAAGATAACCGCCGAATGGAAAAAGTACGAAGTTACCCTGCTTGCCGACAAAACTGTGCCGGACGCGCAGCTGACCGTAGCTCCGCAGCTGAGCGGCCGGGTCGATTTGGATATGGTTTCCTTGTTTCCGCAGAGCACGTTCAAGGGGCGCAAGAACGGGCTGCGAGCTGATTTGGCGCAGGCAATTGCGGATATTCACCCGCGCTTTGTCCGTTTTCCCGGCGGCTGCGTGGCGCACGGCGACGGGCTGGAAAACATGTACCGCTGGAAAAATACCGTCGGTGCGCTCGAGTCCCGCAAGCCGCAGCGCAACCTCTGGGGGTACCGCCAAACCGCCGGGCTGGGCTACTACGAGTACTTTCAGCTTTGCGAAGATATAGGCGCAGAGCCGTTGCCGGTGCTTGCGGCGGGCGTTCCCTGCCAAAATTCGGGAACGCACCGCGCACATCCGCTCGGAGGTCAGCAGGGCGGCGTCCCGATGGACGAAATGGACGAGTACGTGCAGGAAATCCTCGACCTGATAGAGTGGGCCAACGGCGACGCAAAAACCCGCTGGGGAAGAGTCCGCGCCGAAGCCGGACATCCCAAGCCTTTCAACCTGAAATATGTCGGAATCGGCAACGAGGACTTAATCAGCGATATTTTTGAGGCGCGGTTTACGATGATATTTCGGGCAATCAAAGCCAAATATCCCGAAATTACCGTTATCGGAACCGTCGGGCCGTCGGCCGAAGGCACGGACTACGAGGAGGGCTGGAAAATCGCCTCGCAGCTCGGCGTTCCGATGGTGGACGAGCATTACTACCAGCCGCCCGGCTGGTTCGTCCACAATCAGGAATATTACGACCGCTACGACCGCTCAAAACCGAAAGTCTATCTCGGCGAGTATGCCGCCCACCTGCCCGGCCGTCCCAACAACATTGAAACGGCGCTGGCAGAAGCCCTGCACGTCATCAATATGGAGCGCAACGGCGACGTGGTGAGCATGGCTTCCTACGCCCCGCTCCTTGCCAAAGACGGCCATACGCAGTGGAATCCCAACCTGATTTACTTCAACAATACGGAGGTGAAGCCGACGGCTGGCTACTACGTGCAGTTGCTGTGCGGGCAAAATTCCGGCGACGAGTACATTCCCGCCCAAATCAACCTTTCAAGCAACAGGGAAGACGTGCGCAAACGCATTGCCTGCTCGCTGGTGCGCGACACAAAAAGCGGCGATTTAATCGTCAAGCTGGTAAACCTGCTGCCGGTCGAGGTCAGCTACGAGCTGAAAATTGCGAATTACGAATACGGGAAAGTTGTGAAAACGGTCTTGCACGGCAGCCCCGACGACAAAACCGCCAAGCCGGAAACAGAAACCATTGATTTGCGGGAAAAGAAAATCGTGCTGCCCGGGTATTCATTTACGGTATTAAAAATTCACCAAACACTATGAAAAATTTTCTTTTAGCCACAGCAACCGCCCTCGTTTTTTCAGGGCATTTAGGGGCGCAAAGCTATCAGCAAACGCCCAATGGTATTCGGAGAAGGTCAACTCCACAAAGTTAGGACGTAACGACCAAAACAATTTCTTGCATAGCTGCGCCTACTTCAGTAAGCTGTATTTTTGCAGCGCAGGTGCAAAAGTATGAAGAGGCGAAAGCTCGGACGCAAAATAGTGCAACAATTGAGAAATAACAAATAAATAAATTACGTATGAAAAGGATGATGTTAAGCTTGGCAATTTGTGGCTCTGCAATTTGCGGCTCAGCGCAAACCGACTTCCGCTCGTGGACGGCAACGCCGCCGATGGGCTGGAACAGCTGGGACTGCTACGGCCCCACAGTCGAAGAGCACGAAGTCAAAGCCAATGCCGACTACATGGCTCAACACTTGAAACCCTTCGGATGGGAATATATCGTGGTGGATATTCGCTGGTTTGTGGAAAACGACAAAGCCGGCGGATACAACCAAACAGACCCGCGCTACGTGGTAGATGAGTACGGGCGCTATTTTCCTGCCGTCAATCGTTTTCCTTCGGCTGTCAGCGGACAAGGCTTCAAGCCGCTTGCCGACTACGTCCACAGTAAAGGATTAAAGTTCGGCGTCCACATTATGCGCGGAATACCCAGGCAGGCGGTCGAAAAAAAGTTGCCCGTCAAAGGCACACCCTACACTGCCGACCAAATCTACTCCACCGATTTGCTTTGCAAATGGCTTGGCGATAACTACACTATTGCCGACAAGCCCGGCGCGCAGGAATACTACAGCTCCATTTTCGAGCTGTACGCATCATGGGGAGTGGACTTTATCAAAATTGACGACCTTTCCCGTCCCTACCACAAAAAAGAAATCGAGATGATTCGTAAAGCCATCGACCGCTGCGGACGTCCGATTGTGCTGAGCATGTCGCCCGGCGAAACGCCCGTAAGCGAAGCCCAACACGCTGCCACGCACGCTAACATGTGGCGCATGGTGGACGATGTGTGGGATACTTGGGCGCACCTCACCCACCTGATGGACGTGGCGCAGAGCTGGTATCCGTACATTTCGCCCACATTCCCCGATTGCGATATGATTCCGCTGGGGCGCATATCCATTCGCGGCGAACGCGGCAAAGACCGCATGACGCGCCTGACAAAAGACGAACAATATTCGCTGATGACCTTTTTCACTATTTTCCGCTCCCCGCTGATGTTTGGAGGCGACTTGCCGAGCAATGACGAATTTACCCTCTCGCTGCTCACCAATCGCGAAATCCTGAGTATGCACCGCGAAAGTAGCGAGGTAAAACAACTTTTCCATGAAGACGGCAAATTGGCGGTTACTTCAAAAAACGCCCACAACGGCGATACTTATCTGGCTCTGTTTAATTTGAAGGATGATGAAAATCAGCATATTTCCGTAAATTTCAATGATTTGAAGCTGACAGGTATGCACAAAATCACCGACTTGTGGAACAAAAAGAATTTAGAAAAATCGGCGGGTAGCATCACGGTTAACCTTAAACCTCACGCTTGCATTTTATTGAAAATCGAATAACAAGTAATAATATGAAGAAGATATTTTTAATTTCAATCGTTGTATTTTCGGTAATTTTCGTTTCGGCGCAAGAAATTCCACAGGAAAAGGACTACGTTGGCTATCTTTTCGCCTACTTCAAGGGCAACAGGGTGGAGGAAGAGGCGATTTGCTTTGCCGTAAGCCGCGACGGTTACCGCTACCGCGCATTGAATAACAACCAGCCGGTGATTGACTCAAAGGCAATCAGCTCGACGGGAGGAGTGCGCGACCCGCATATTCTTCGCGCGGAAGACGGCAAGACATTCTACATGGTCTGCACCGATATGACTTCGTCGAAGGGTTGGAATTCAAACCGCGCGATGGTTTTAATGAA
>JAITAP010000279.1 GCA_031284065.1 Prevotellaceae bacterium | reverse complement strand
AGGCTTTAGCCCAACGCCGTCAGGTTAAGCCCTGAAAGGGCGTAATCATTAGCGTAGGGCAACGCCCTACGAAAGGAGCGAGGCACACCGCCTTAAGCCCTGAAAGGGCGAAATCAATTTGCGGAAAAAACGGATTTCGCCCTTTCAGGGCTTGGGGGGACGCGCGGCACGGCGTTCGTAGGGCGTTGCCCTACGCTAATGATTACGCCCTTTCAGGGCTTTGCATAGCGAGAATTGCCGCCGCCGAATTTCCGCGCGGAGGTGCGCTGTCCGTAGGATATTTGCATTTTTTCATTCCGTAGGAATGAACCGCTCGGTAGAAATGGCAAATGCACCCGTGCGCAACACATTCCGTTAGTAATGTGTCCACACGCGCTCAGGAGCCATTCCTACGGAATGTCGGGTTCGGTGGCAGGGATGCTTTTCTACCGAGCGTTCCATCCCTAACGGGATGGCGTTTAAGAGTTGAGAATTGTTGCTTGCGTCAAGCAAGTCCCGCAGGGACACGTCCCTGCGGGACTTGCTGTCGTAAGTTTTATATAGTAGTGTGCTCTCGCTGCAACATAGTTACGTAAAAGTAGAAATTTTTCCTAAACGTTCATTGAGGGCATGCCCTCGATGAACGTTTTTTCTTACTTTAAGGTTGTATTTGTTAGCTGAAATGAAGCTCAAGGAAACGGGAGAGGCAGGGGCGGAAATTTAGCTGCCGGTCAGCGTGATGTTGCGGGGTAATTGTTTTTATGCTAAATTTGCGCTAATTTTTTTTGGGGGAAAATATGGAATTTGAAACACTAACGCTGCCCAACGGGCTACGCTTTGTGCACAAGCGGGTAAAATCGGCGGTGGCCTACTGCGGGCTGACCGTCAACGCCGGCACGCGCGACGAGCTGGAGCGCGAGCACGGCATGGCGCACTTTCTGGAGCACGTGCTGTTTAAGGGCACAAAAACCCGCAGCTCTTTAAAAATAAGTACCCTGCTCGAAAGTCGCGGCGGCGACCTGAACGCATTCACCACGAAGGAGGAAACCGCCGTGCACGCCATCGCGCTGCGTAGCGACGTGGACAGGGCGTTTGATATTATTTCCGATATTGTCTTCAACCCCGTCTTCCCGCCGGCGGAGCTCGAGAAGGAAAAAGACGTGGTGCGCGACGAAATCAACCTGTACCGCGACAGCCCGTCGGAGCTGATTTTCGACGAGTTTGAGGAGCTGCTGTTCCCTGCGTCGAGCTTGGGGCGGAGCATACTCGGAAACGCCAAAAGCCTGCGCAGCTTTTCGCAAAAGAGGGTGCGCGATTTCGTCAACCGCTGCTACACCACCGACCAGATGGTGTTTTCGTCGGTGGGATACTTTGGCGTGGAAAGGGTGGCGAGGCTGGCGGACAAGTACTTTGCGCACCTGCCGCGCAGCAACGCCCAGCGCAAAAGAGAGCCAATGCCCGACTACAATGCCTTTAACAAGCTGCACAAAAAATCAACGCATCAGGCGCACTGTCTGCTGGGCAACCGCACCTTTGGCTACACGCACGGCAACCGCTTTGCGCTGTACCTGCTGGTGAACATGCTGGGCGGGCCAAGCCAAAATTCGCGGCTAAGCCTCGCGCTGCGCGAAACGCACGGGCTGGCCTACAGCGTAGAGGTTGCCTCAACGCTGTACTCCGACTGCGGGGCGGCAACCATCTACTTTGGCACCGAAAAAAACGCTGTGGAAAAATGCCTGCACGTGGTGAACGAGGAGCTGGAAAAGTTGCGCTCCGGCAAGCTTACGGCAACGCAGCTCAACCGCGCAAAAAGGCAGCTGCTGGGGCAAATTGCCATCGGCTCGGAGAGCAACGAGCACGCCATGCTGAGCATGGGAAAAAGCCTGCTGGCCTACGGAAAGGTTGACCCCTCAAAGGAGGTGGAGGAGCACATTCGCGCCGTTACCGCCGAGCAAGTACAAGCGTTAGCGTGCGAGGTATTTAACCCGAAAACCTTGTCGTCGCTAATTTACGAGTGATTTACAGAATTACAGGATTTTCAATATTTACGTATTTGCCAATTCTGAAAATTTGAATTTTGGCGCCTGAAATTGATACATACTGCCTTGACCACTCCACGCCGGAGCCGGAGCTGCTGCAAGCGCTATCGCGCGAAACGCACCTGCGAGCTGTGCAGCCGCGCATGTTATCGCGCTGGCAGCAGGGGCTGATGTTGCAGCAGCTGGCAAAGCTGGCAAAGCCCGGCAATATTCTGGAGGTAGGCACGTTCACCGGATACTCGGCGCTGTGCCTTGCGCCTGCGCTTCCGCCGCACGGAGAGCTGCACACCTACGATGTGGACGACGAGTCGCTCGAAATTGCGCAGGCGTTTATTTGCCAATCGCCGCAGGCGGGGCAAGTAAAGGTGCACCACCAAAATGCGCTTGAGGGAGCGCCGCTGCTGGGAAAGCTGTTTGACTTTGTATTCATCGACGGCGACAAGCGCGAATACCCCGACTACTACCGCATGGCGCTAACCCTCACGCCCTCCGGCGGGCTTATCATTGCCGACAACGTGCTCTGGAGCGGAAAAATACTCGCCTCCCCCCACTCCGGCGACAAGCACACGCGGGCTTTGCAGGAGTTTAACGAAATGGTGCGCAGCGATAACGACGTAGAGAAAATTATGCTGCCTCTGCGCGACGGGTTGACCATTATCAGAAAAAAGTAAGCGCGATTGCTGCGCCGTATGATTTTGTCCGTGAGTTTTCGCTAATTTTTTTCATCGCAGCCGCGTAATTCGCGGGCAAGCATTTAGTGTCCGTTGAAGATAATGTACATTGCCGCCATAACCGCAATGAGTATTACCCAGGGCACAAGCACAGCCTTGCCGGGCTTTTTAATTTTAGCGGAGAAAGTTACTTCGGCGTTGGCCTTTTGTCCGGCAGCTTCGGGGATTAGCAGGCTGATTAGGATAATGGCAACGGACAGCGCAACAAATATTCCAAACGATATGAGCAGAAAGTGAACGCCTGTAAGCATTACCCCCGTGTAGTACAAAATGCCTGTGCACATACTGAAAACAGTGCCCGCCGTGAGCGTTAGGTTGATGGCGCGCGTGGTGGTTTTTCTCCAAAAAACGCTGAGCAAAAACGCCGCAGACATGGGCGGCGCAATGAACCCAAGCACGGATTGGAAAATGTTGAAGAAACTTAACCCCTGTATCTGCGTAATGGCTATCGCCAAAAATACCGACAGCGCCGCCCCCAGCAGCGTTACCACGCGGCCTACTCTGTTGAAATCTCCTTGTTGAGCGTCGGCTTTAATTCTCTTTGCGTAAATATCCATCGTGAATACGGCGCTGAGCGAGTTGAGCGCCGAGCCAATGGTGCTAACAAGCGCAGCAACCATAACCACCACCACCAGCCCGATTAGCCCGGCGGGGAATACCGCCTTGACAAGGTTGAGGTATGCGTCGGTAGAGCTGGTCAGGTTGGGCGTGAGGATGAAGCACAGCACGCCGGGTAGGATGAACAGGGGAATATCCAGCAGCTTGAGCCACGCCGTGAAGTTTGCGCCCAGCTGCCCCTGCCTCAAATCTTTTGCCCCCAGCGTTGATTGCACCATAGACTGGTCGGTGCACCAAAACCAAACCCCCATGACGGGGTAGCCAAGCACAATGGCAAGCCATGGAAAATCAACGTCGCTCATGGGCTTAAACAAATTCCAGTACTCGCTTGGCGTTTTCTCCGCAATTGCCGACAATCCGCCCACCTTGTAAATTGCCATTGCGGTGAGCAGCGCCGATACGCCGATGAGCAGGAGCATCTGAAAAACGTTGGTGTAGGCAATAGCCCGCAGCCCTCCCGCTATGGCAAACGCAGCCGATACGGCCACCAGAATAACAATGCACAGCCACATGGGGAGCCCCAGTATTTGCGCCATGAATACGCCGCCCGAAAAAAGCGTTAGCCCCAGCCACGATATAACGATGGTAGCAATGGAGTACCATGCTATGTAGCTGCGCGTTTTACGGCCAAACCGGTTGCCCATAAATTCGGGGACGGTAGAAACTCCTGCGGTCAGGTAGCGCGGCGCAAAGACAAACGCCAGCAGGAATATGAAAGGAAAGGCGTACCACGAAAAATTTCCTGCCGTAATGCCGCCCTCAAAGCCGCTGCTGGCGTTGGCTATGAGCATGGAGGGGCCAACGTTGGTGCCCCACATGGTGAGGCCGATGGAAAACCATCCAAGCGTTTTTCCTGCCAGAAACATGCTCTCGCCCTGTTTCCTTTTCTTGACAAAGCTTGCCCAGTACGCTACTCCAAAGAGCAGAATAACAAAAACAACGATAACGGAAATGTCTAACCCCGTCAGCTTTACTACAGCGTCTCGCATGGTGGTGGTTGGTTTTATGGTTGCTACGTCAAGTTACCTGTATTCGTCCACAATTTTCAGGGCTTCGTCCACCTCATTTTCCGCTTTGAAATCGAGGGAGATGTGCACGCCTTCGTTGCCGATGTTGTCGAGCAGAGGCTTGAGCTCGGGCAGCGTAGCCCAGTTAATCATGACGGATTTCCCCGCCGCCAGAATACGCCTGTACAAGCCGTACCACTTTGGGTCGCCGCCTTGCGGCTCGCCCACGCCGGGCGTCCACTGAATGGCGTTGAGCTCCTCAATTTCCAGCAGCGCGTCGAGGTGGCGGATAGCGCTCATGCCGTCGAGGTGGTAGAGCGTATAGGCTATTTTTTGGCACTGTTCGCGCAGGTATGGCTGCGCAAACCGGCGAAAATCGTTTTCGGAAAACATAATGGAAATATCCGATTGCAGCTTGCTTGCCTTACCCGGCGCCCAGATGGAAAAGTAGCAAAATGCCATTTCGCCCTGCTCGCTGATGATGTCGTACAAGCTGTCGAAAACCGAGAAGTAAATGTTGTTGATTTTTTGCAGCTGCTCCTCAAGCGTCTCAGGGCGCATAATCATGTCCATCAGCACGTTTTCCGTGCCCCTGAGCGACGCCAGCGTATCCAAGCCCTCCATGAGGTCGGGCATTCCTACGTAGTACTTTCCCTGCGCGCGCTGTTTGCAGGCTTTGAGCAGGCTGCGGTGCAGCTGCCACCACCGGCTATTTTCATCAAATACTATTTCGTCGCCAAAATCGCTACGGGGCTTTATCCAGATAGTATCTGCGCCGGCCTCCACGTCAGCCCCCAAAATTCCGGCAAGCGAGCCGGGGCCAAGCTGCGTATTTGCCACAGGAATAATATCGCCCTTGAGCGAGCTGCGCGAAAGGCTGTAGTGCAGCTCGTCCGCACGCCATTCGGGGTCAAACCACCGCTGCTCCAAGCTCGTCGGCGCAGCAGGCGCGGGCGCATCCTCGTGCGGCGCACCCTCTTTGGGCATGTGCTCCCACATGCTGACGATTACGCCTTTCCTGTTCCACCACTCGAGGTAGCGCTTTTTGCTCTCCTCCCAATCTTTTTTCCACGTTTGCATAAGGTTAAGATATTGATGTTTGAAATTGTTCTCTCTGCGGACGAAGCGTCGATCAGGCGCCCCACGCTTCGTTGGGGTTGGCGTGCGCCCCGATTATTATTGCCTCTAAGCTAACGGCTCCATCTTGCAGCCGATTTCGCTTCCGGTGAACGCCACCGCCAGCAGCGAGACCTGCCGTTCGCCCATGAAGCGTTCGTAGTAGCGTTTTTCGCGGATTTGCGACATGGCGGCCTCCAGCAGCTTTGGTATATCGCCCCGCTCCGGCGTGCTCTTCACCTCCACCACAATGAC
>JAITAP010000206.1 GCA_031284065.1 Prevotellaceae bacterium | reverse complement strand
AAAAACGCCGCGCAAAGGTACACATTTTTTTGTTCGCTGCAACAAAATTTTGTTCGCTGCAACAAAATTTAAAACCACTATCAACCGACTAAATAGTAAATTGGCAGGTTTTTGTTTTTCATATTTTTGTTTTTCAATTAGTTACAAATATTTTTCCCCGTTTTTCCAAAACCTACCCCCCCTAAAAAATTGTCATTTGCACGGTTGCGGGACTTTTATTTTTGTGCTTTTTCGATTTTTTGTAGTACCGCCGGCGTTCTGTTACGACCCAAATCAACGACAAATAGCTTATCAAATGTATCCGCACCAGCGCCGCCAAGATAGAAAACGCTTTTTCGCTTTTGGATAATACCTTGATGACGTTGAGCAACAAATGCGCTATCAGGGGGACGCCAAATCTGCGTTTTGACGCCGTTTTTCGGTTTCCGAGTAGAAAAGTTGGACGATTTCGACACCGACAACGGCTTTAGCGGGAAAGTGCAGTTTGCGTTGGCTGTGCGCGACCCGGAAACCGGCGACAAGTCGGCCTCCAACGGCTTTGAGTCGGACAACGACGCCGACGGCTCTACCGACGCTCCCCGCACAAGCGCCGTATTTGCCAACGTCAGCCTCTTTGGTCCTGTGGTCAATCCGGCAAGCTACGCGAACACGGCCGACGTTCACGGCAGCCCAACCGGAGGCGCACGCTTTCAGGCAGGCCTGCACCTGCGCCGCAACACGCAGCTGAGCATCTTCAACTCGCTCGTGGCCGCCTTCCCCATCGGGCTCATCATTGAGAACGACAAAGGCAGCGCCACCCAAAGCGGGGCTACGAGCGGCAACCTCAACGTGGCAAGCTGCGTTATTGCCGGCACGGTAAAGCCTTTTCAGGACAAGCAGTACTGGACGGACAACACGGTGTATAGCGATGGCGACACCTCGTTTACGCCCGGCTACTTTAGAAAAACAGAACTGGGCAACCGCCTTTTCGCCGCCATTAGCGACTTGCAGCTCAGCGCTACCCCGTCCCTCGCCGCTCCGGTGGCTGTTCCGCAAAGCGGCAGCCCGCTGGCAACAGGCGCAGCATGGACAAACGCCAAAGTAGCCTCCGGCTTCGACAAGGTAGCCTACATCGGCGCGTTTGGCCCCTCCGAAACGGCGAACGACAACTGGGCTACCGGCTGGACGAACTTTGACCCGCAAAACACGGATTACTAACCCCTGAACTCTACGCTTTCACACACAAATCAAGGAGGAGCGGGATTAAATTCCCGCTCCTCCTTTTTTTCCAATTATATAAAGCCTAATACTTTTTTTCAAACTTTGCGCCAATTGGCTGTGTCGAACTCCGCTCCAATTCCCCTACGGGGAATTAATTGAAGATATTTATCAGGCTTTGTATATAATACTTTGTATATGATAGCGGTTTAGCATTAGCCCAAAAGCTCCAGCGGCTGAAAAAATTCCGGCGTGTGAAAGTCAGGTTTTGGCGTGTGAATAGGAAATAGCGACAGGTAGTGCGGTTCGGTCAGCTCGTCGCCGCACTTGTAGAAGTTGGCGGAGAGCGTTTGCCCCTTCAGGTCGGTCAGGCAATGGGCAAAGAAAGCGGCGTACGGAATGGCAACGGCAAGCTGCCACTCCACCTCTCCGTTTTTCACCTCGTCTATGGGTTGTTTTCCCAGCGAGCTGCTGGTCAGTATGCCGTCGAGCGTTTGAGGCGACGCCATGTCGCCCTCGTGGGGCTTCACGTTGTACCGCAGCAGCGGCGTGCCAATGCAGCTGAACTCAAAGTTGTAGTACGTTTTGCCGCCGTCGAGCGAAGCAAAAAATTCTACGCACGAATCCGTCCACACCTTTTGGTTATGCTGCGTGTATTTAGCCCTGATGCTGTTTTCCTGCACCTCGTAGCGCAGCAGCAGGTGCGAAAGCGTATGCGCCACCTTTACCTCCACCTTGGGGACGTAGGGAAAATCTTTTTTCCAGTTGGCGCAGGCAATGGGGTGCGAAGGTATCTGCGCAAAGAGCTGCGGCGCCATATCGCGTGCAGAGTGTACGTGCAGCGGAATGTGGGGAACGTGTATCATATCTGTATAATTTTGAATTGCCAATGCGCGGCACGATTATGCCCAAAACTTAAACCCTAACAAGGCTTCAAACCTTGTTAGGGTTACATCTCTCAAAATTTGAAATTCGAGGTTATAATTTCGTTACTAATTCAAGCATTTTCGGGTAATTTTCCTCCATGCTAAGCAGGAGCTTTAGCTGCGCCTTTGTGCGTTGCAGGTTGTGCTCAGGATGCTTTATTTTGTAGTAAGTATCGCCGTCCAGATAGTCCGTAAGGAAGCGTACCGTTTGCATGTACGTCAGCAGCTTTGCGCCAAAGGGCAGCAGCTCCACCTCGAGCGGCGTCAGGAAGCCCTTAGCCGTTTCCAGATAGCCCTTTGCGTAGGCTTCAAAAATATCCATGCGAAAGAATACGTTACTCAGGTTTTCGTCGTCTTCCTTGCCGTGGTTTGCGCCCGTGCGCATAAAATCGCCAAAGTCCGACACCACAAAGCCCGGCATTACCGTATCCAAGTCCACCACGCAAAGCGCCTCGTCGGTGTTGCCGTCAAAGAGGATGTTGTTTACCTTTGTATCGCAATGGTTGATGCGCTTGGGGAGCTTTCCGTCGCGGTGCAGCTGCTCTACCTTGCACATTTCGTCGGCGCGCTTTTCAATTTCCGCCACAATATCCTCCACCTTCAGCAAGCGTCCGGCAAGGTTACTCTTCACGGCTTCGCGAAAGGTTACAAGGCGCGACTCTATGTTGTGAAAGTTGGGAATAGTTTCCGCCAAAGGCGGCGCGGGTAAATCGGCGAGCATGGATTGAAAGTTCCCGAAAGCCCGCCCCGCAAGGAACGAGAGCTTGGGCGAAACCTCATCTACGCTTTTGCTGTTGGCAATGTAGGGCGCCATGCGCCAGTAGTTGCCGTCGGGGGTGCAGTGGTAGAGCGCACCCTGCTTGGTTGGCGTGAGCGCGAGCACCTTGCGGGCTATGTCCGGCTCATTTTTTTCCGACAGCTTTTTGCGGATATGGTCGGTTACCCGCTTTATGTTGTTTTGCAGAGCGTCCACATCCTTAAAAATGTGATGATTTATGCGCTGCAACACGTAGTTTGGCGCGCCGCCTTGCGTGCGCACCTTGTACGAGTCGTTGATATGCCCCGCTCCAAGAGGCAAAACCTCTTCTACCTTGCCCTCTACGGCAAATTCACTTACGATGTCTTTCAAATTAAGCATTTTATCAGGAAATTATTATTACATTTAACAAATTTAACGGCTCAGTATTGCTTGGCTATCCCACCCCATAAAAAATCTTGTAAAGATAAGCAAGAATATTCATTGCAACACTATTCGCTTTATAAAAAGTTTTACCAATGATGATTTTTAACATTTTTCGACAGTATGATTTCCAGCCGGTATTACCCTAACAGCTGCAACATTGCCTGAAAGTCAAGATAAAAACAGGTGTAGGCGTGCTCCTCAATGCGTTTTTCCGTAACGTAGCGCATCATAAATCGACGATTTTTGACAATGTCAAGGCCGAGAATTTTCTTGCAGGTATGCTATATTTAAATATACATTCGCGTCTTTACGCCTGTAGTACATTGTGAATAACATAATTACGTATGTAGTATTTTGCAATATACCAATTCTTGCAAATATGTATATTTAAATATACACTCGTATTTTTCTGCATATAATTTATTGTAAATAACATAATTATGCTCATTATATTTTGCAATATACCAATTCTTGCAAATATGTATATTTAAATATACGTTCGTATTTTTCTGCATATAATTTATTGTAAATAATATAATTATGCTCATTATATTTTGTAATATGCCAATTCTTACAAATACGTATATTCAAACATACAATTGTATTTTTCCGTATATAATTTATTGTGAATAACTCAGTTACACACATAATATTTTGCAATATACTAATTCTGCATATTATATATTTAAATATGCAATTTGCAGTCTATACTTGCAATCCATTGTAAATATGATAATTATTCAAACTGTATTTTACAATATGATTTTTCTTGCAGAATATGCATGTTTAAATATACATATTTATTTATATTTGCATAATCCACTGTGAATAAGATGTTTATACACAATTGATTTTGTATTATACATTTTTCAGCAATAACGCATTTTGAAATATGCATTTTATTAGTACCTTTGCATATTCAAATATTCATATTCAATTATGGAATCATTACTAATTACTTACAGGAATCGCTTAGAATATACCGACAACAAGTTTGTTCGGTATTTAATGCCCCAAATTCAGTGGGAGGAGAGGCTTTCGGGTATTATCGGCGCACGCGGCACAGGAAAAACAATCCTGATGCTACAGTATATTAAGCAGAATCTCGATCCTGCAAAAGCTTTTTATGTCAGCTTGGATAACCTCTACTTTGCCAATAATCGCTTGGTAGATTTAGCCTGTAAGCTACGGCAGGAGGGTGTTACCCATCTGTTTATCGACGAAGTACACAAGTATCCTTACAACACTTGGGCGCAGGAGCTGAAAAATATTTACGACTCGTATCCCGAAATTCATGTGGTTTTTTCCGGCTCGTCCATTTTGAAGATTTATGAAGGTAATGCCGGTTTGGATGGAAAAGCTATTGAATATGAATTGTTTGGATGCTCATTTCGAGAATTTTTAGCATTTGAAGGCGTAAAAAATCTACCTGTTGTATCACTGGAGGATTTGCTGACATGCCATGTGGAAATTGCTTCCGATATTACCAGCGCTATCAAGGTCATGCCATTGTTTCAAAGTTACTTACAGCATGGCTATTTCCCTTACTACAAAGAGGGGTTGCCCAACTATGGCCGTAAGCTGGTAAACACAATCAACGCTGTGCTGGAAAGTGATTTGCCGGCTACGGTGAATATTGAGTTTGCTTCGGTACAAAAGTTGAAAAGATTGCTGGGGATTATTGCCGGGCTGGCTCCGTTTGCCCCCAATATGTCGCAGTTAGGAGCCTCTGTAAATATTTTGAGAAGCAACTTACCCAAAAGTTTGTTGCTTCTGGAGCGTGCAAGGATGTTGGGTTTACTGCGTGCCGGCGGCAAAAATCTAAGCCCCTTGAGTAAACCTGCCAAAATTTACTTGGACAACCCAAATCTTGCTTTTGCTTTGGGAAACGAAGATACGAATATGGACAATTTGCGCAAAACTTTTTTCTACAACCAGCTGCGAACGGTAAGTACAGTAACCGATGCGCAAAAGGGCGATTTTACCGTCAATGGGCAATTTATTTTTGAGGTGGGCGGAAAAAGCAAAACATTTGCGCAAATAGCCAATATTCCCTACTCGTACCTTGCTCTCGACGAAATAGAAATAGGGCTCGGCAATCGTATTCCTTTGTGGATGTTTGGGTTGCTATATTAAAAGTCGTGTAAGAATCCGGCTACAAAAGGGCTTGAGCTAAATTGAGGTGTACAAAGGTATGAGAAAGAAGCTATCTTTGCTGAAGTTTTCATCATTCTTTTTACGCTATACAATTTTCGTTATTCACCACAAGTAGCAAGCTATAAGTATGGTACTCAACTATATCTGGATAGGTTTTTTTATTGCAGCCTTTGTAACGGCGCTGGTAAAGGCGTTTGTTTTTGGCGACGCCGAAATTTTTTCGGTCGTTATGGGGTCAACGTTTGATTCTGCCAAAACAGCGTTTGAGATTTCGCTCGGGCTCACGGGCGTGCTGTCGCTATGGCTGGGCTTTATGAAGATAGGCGAACGGGGAGGAGTTATTGCTTTTCTTTCGCGCATAGCTGCGCCAATTTTTCGCAAGCTTTTCCCCGATTTACCTAAAAATCATCCGGCAGGAGGCTCTATATTCATGAACCTTTCGGCTAACATGTTAGGGTTAGACAATGCCGCAACGCCGCTTGGGCTAAAAGCTATGCAGCAAATGCAGGAAATCAATCCGCAGAAAAACACCGCCAGCAACCCCATGATTATGTTCCTTGCGCTCAACACTTCGGGGCTAACGCTCATCCCCATCAGCGTGATGGTGTACCGTGCGCAAATGGGCGCTGCCAACCCTTCCGACGTGTTTTTGCCTATACTGATAGCCACGTATTTTTCTACGCTGGCGGCGGTTGTTACAGTGTGCCTCTACCAAAAAATCAGCCTGCTCAACCGCACAATGCTGCTGACTTTTGGGGGGCTTACCGCCGTTGTTGTGCTGCTCACCCTTTTCTTCTCGTGGCTGCCCAAAGACAAGGTTGGGCTTTACTCCGCTTTCGGCGCAAACCTGCTATTGCTTTCCATTATTGCAGGATTTATTGTGGCGGGGCTGCGCAAGAGAATAAACGTGTATGAAGCATTTATTGACGGCGCAAAAGACGGGTTTAAAACTGCCGTTACCATTATTCCGTACTTGGTGGCAATGCTGGTTGCCGTAGGAATGTTTCGCGCGTCGGGGGTTATGGATGCTTTGGTGGGCGGCATTGCCGACTTTTTTGGGTGGATAGGCGTTAACGCCGATTTTGTTGGCGCGCTGCCTACGGCGCTCATGAAGCCCCTGAGCGGAAGCGGTGCGCGTGGCATGATGGTAGACGCTATGAAAACTTACGGCGCAGATTCATTTGTGGGTCGCCTCTCGTCAACCATACAGGGCGCTACCGACACTACGTTTTACATTCTTGCCGTTTACTTTGGCAGCGTAGGCATTAAGCGCACGCGCCACGCCGTAGCCTGCGGACTGATTGCCGATCTAACGGGCATTGTAGCGGCTATTTTGGTGTCCTACGTGTTCTTTTAGCTTATGTTTTTTTCGCTCAAGAAGTCCGTATCTATCAGCGCATCTTTTTTCCACGTCAATTTTTTGCCAAAACCGAATCGGTTGTCGGTGAGCTTTGCCCACGTAGGCTCCAGTATCCAGAACGTGGTGTTGAGCAGCGCGGCGTAAGGAAAGCGGCGCATGTAGGCGCGGCGTGCGGCTTTCGCCGTATCGTCTTGCAGCCGATACACCAGCCCTTGCAGCTGTAGCCCCTGAATTTTACCTACGACTTCGGTTTCGAGCACAATATTTGCGCTCACGAATATGTTGTGGGAGAGGTCGCGCACGTGCTTGGTGGCGCTTTCCGACGAAAACACGAAGCAACCCTCTTTCTCCATGTACGCGTAGAATAGCGAGCAGCAGTAAGGCTCGTCGTTGAAGCAGGTGGCTAAGGTCAGCACGTGGTGCGCCTTGATGAAGTCGATAAAAGTCGGCGGCATGTAGCTCATGTCAGTGGTGAGATTGGCTTATCCGCACTTGGAGTTGCCGCAGCTTGGGCACGTGAGGCATCCCTCCTGATATATGAGCTGGGTTGAGCCGCACTCGCCGCACCGCTGCCCCTGCTTGGCTTCGGTGCCGTTGGGAATGTAGCGCTTCAGCGCACGCTCAACGCCGTTCTTCCACGTGTTGATGGTTTCGCTGCTGAGGTGCAGCCCCTCAATGAGGTTAATAACGTCAACAATGGGCATACCATTGCGCAGCACGCCCGAGATGAGCCGCGCGTAGTTCCAAAACTCTTTGTCGAACATGTACGAAATACCTTTCACGACTTGCGTAATGCCTCGCTTGTCCGTGTACTCGAGGTTGTAGATTTTGCCCAGCTCGGGGTCGGTTGCCTTTACAATTTTTCCCTTATCCACCGATTTTGGCAGCCAAAGCCCGTCTTCGGTGGCTACGCCGGTAAAGATTTCGTAGGGATTTCCGTTATACAAGCCCACAAAAGCTATCCACTCTTCGGTTCCGTTTTTGAAGCGAATAATGTCTGCGTCGAGCAATTCCGGACGCTTTGTTGGCATTTTCCCGCTTTCTTTTTTGCTGTTGGCAGCTATCAGTATGCCGTCGCGCGAGCCGTCGCGGTACACCGTAATACCCTTGCAGCCGCTTTCCCAGGCCGTTTGGTACACCTTGCCTACCATCTCCTCGCTAATGCTGTTGGGGAGGTTTACCGTAACGCTTATCGAGTGATCTACCCATTGCTGCATCCGCCCCTGCATTTTCACTTTCGCCACCCAGTCCACGTCGTTGGCGGTTGACTTGTAGTAGGGCGATTTTTCAACCACTGCCTGCACAAACTCCGGGCTTGCGCTTGCTATCTCATCCGTGTTGTAGCCGTTAGCCTCGAGCCACGTGATAAACTTGTGGTGTCCCACCAAGTATTCTTCGTATGCGTCGCCTTTTTTATCCACAAAATCCACCTTTACGCTCCGGTCGTTGTGGTTTACCTTCCGGCGGCGCTTGTAGAACAAGCTGAACACCGGCTCAATCCCCGACGTGGTTTGCGTCATGATGCTGGTGGTGCCGGTAGGCGCAATGGTGAGCATGGCAACGTTGCGCCGCCCGTGCTGCTGCATTTCGTCGTACAGCGCGGGGTCGGCTTCGCGGATACGGTTAATCATCGGGTTGTTCTCCTCGCGCTTGGCGTCGTACATTTGGAAAGCGCCGCGCTCCTTTGCCAGCGTTACGGAGGCGCGGTATGCTTCTACGGCGAGCGTTTTTTGCTTGTCCACCGCAAAGTCAATTGCCTCGTCGCTTCCGTAGCGCAGCCCCATGGCGGCAATCATGTCGCCCTCTGCGGTGATGCCCAAGCCCGTGCGCCGCCCCATGATGGCCTTGTCGCGAATTTTTTTCCACAAGTTGCGCTCCACGCTTTTGATGTCGTCCTGCTCGGGGTCGGATTCTACCTTGTCAATGATGGCGCTTACTTTTTCGAGCTCAAGGTCAATCACGTCGTCCATGATGCGCATAGCCTTGTGCACATGCTCTTCGTAGAGCCGGGTGTTGAATGTTGCCTTTGGCGTGAACGGGTTTTCCACGTAGCTGTATAGGTTGATGGCTACCAATCGGCAGCTGTCGTACGGGCAGAGCGGAATTTCGCCGCAGGGGTTGGTTGATACGGTGCGGAAGCCCTTGTCGGCGTAGCAATCCGCCACCGACTGCTCAATGATGGTATCCCAGAAGAGTATGCCCGGCTCGGCGCTTTTCCACGCGTTGTGGATGATTTTGTCCCACAGCTTCCGCGCGTCTATTTCCTGCCGAATCTTCGGCTCGCTTGCGTCAACCGGATACTGCTGTACGTATGGCTTTCCGCTCCTGACGCACTCCATAAATTCGTTGTCTATTTTCACCGAAACGTTTGCGCCTGTTACCTTTCCGGTTTCCATTTTGGCGTCGATAAATTTTTCGGCGTCGGGGTGCTTTATGGAGACGCTCAGCATGAGCGCGCCGCGGCGGCCGTCCATCGCCACCTCGCGGGTGGAGTTGGAGTAGCGCTCCATGAACGGCACAAGCCCGGTGGAGTTGAGGGCGCTGTTGAGCACGGGCGTTCCGCTGGGGCGAATGTGCGACAAGTCGTGCCCCACGCCGCCGCGACGCTTCATGAGCTGCACCTGCTCTTCGTCGATACGGAAAATGCCGCCGTAGGAGTCGGCGGAGGGCGTAGCGCCAATCACAAAGCAGTTGGACAGCGACGCCACCTGATAGCCGTTGCCTATGCCCGTCATGGGGCCTCCCTGCGGTACGATGTACTTGAAATTATCGAGCAGCTCAAAGATTTCGGCTGCGCTCATGGGGTTGGCATACTTTTTTTCAATTCGCTCCAGCTCGTGCGCCAGGCGTCGGTGCATATCGGCGGGCGTGTGCTCGTAGATGTTACCGTATGAATCTTTCAGCGCATACTTGTTTACCCAATTTTTGCCTGCCATTTCGTCTCCGCCAAAGTAGGCTGTGGCGTCGGCTACGGCTTCAGCGTAAGTATATGTCTTCTTCTTCTTGACCGGTTTTGCCATTTTTAAGCTTGGTTTATCGGTAGCCACAGGAGTTTTTTCATTTGTCACCACTTCTCCTTTTGTCTTAGCAAGAAATCCCACTTTCATAATTTAAGATAATGTTTAGGTAAAAAGTAATATAAAGATAATGTTCTATGCGTTAGGTGTTTACACAACTCAAAAAATTGCTGAGGAAAAAACGATGTTCTTTTCTGCGGATGTTTTTTGAATGTACGAAATTACAACTTAACTTCCTTGCGAAACGAACTTTTGGGGGGCTTATTATCAACAAAATATTAAGGGTGTGGGGAACAGCAATTTGTAGCTCTGCCGGGCGGCTAATTTGGGTGGTTGCTGCCGTTTGTTTTTACCAGCAACGATACGGCGTAGGCGGCAACGCCCTCTTCACGCCCCACAAAGCCAAGCGTTTCGGTGGTGGTGGCTTTTACGCAGACGTTTTCCACATCGGTTTGCATCGCTTGGGCAAGGCATTGCTGCATGGCGGGGATTAGGTCTTTCACCTTGGGGCGTTGCAGGCACAGCACAATGTCAACGTTGCCCAGCTCGTAGCCTTTTTCGCGCACCATGCGCATGGTGCGCGCCAGCAGAATCTTGCTGTCAATGCCTCTGTAGGCGGCGTTAGTATCGGGAAAGTGGTAGCCTATGTCGCGCAAGCCGGCCGCGCCCAGCAGCGCGTCGCACAAGGCGTGAATGGCAACGTCGCCGTCGGAGTGGGCAACCGCGCCCTTGCTGTGCGCCACCCTTACGCCGCATAGCCACAGCTCCAGCCCGTCGGCTAAGCGGTGCACATCGTAGCCATTGCCTATGCGAAAAGGAGGTGCCATTTTAGTCTGCCCGGGAGGGTGGATTAAAATCAAAGGATAGCGATACGCGAAGCGTACCCGATAGCGGATCACCTGTAACAAAGGAATGAAGGTAAGAAACGTTCAGCCCAATGAAGTTGTACTTGATGCCGGCGCCAAAGGTAATATAGCTGGGATTGCCCTTGTACTTGGAGCCGTAAAGGTAGCCCGCGCGCGCAAAAAACAGCTTGCGGTATCCATACTCTGCCCCAACGCCTGCCATAACCTCGCTCAGCTCTTCCCGCCACCCGTAGGGAGCGTCGTAAAAAGACGTGAACAAGCCTTCTAACGCCGCCATATTATTTTTCACTGTTGTCCCGACAGAGTCCTTGCCGGGAGTAGGCACCAGCAGCTTGCTAAGCTCCAACCCTGCCATAAAGCTATTATCGGCGTCCACATTAAAAGTGTACTGCCCCCCCACCCTAAGGGTAGCGGGAAGGAAGTAGCTATCGACGTCCTCTTTGCCGTACGCCACCTTTGTGCCCAGGTTGGCGATAACCGCACCCCATGCATAGTCGTTATCTCCGTGGGTATTCTGGTAGTAAACCGACATATCAAAGCAAAAGGCGGGTGCGGCCGAAAGCCCCGTCCCATCTTGCTGCTTACTGCCTCCCGTAAGGTCGGAGTAGCTAAAGCGCGGCGTAAGCGCGGCTGACACATGCCTGCCGAAGCGGCGAGCGTATGACAAATCCACGGCAAATTCATTCGGGTTGACCTCGTCGAGGGGTATCCCTTCGCTGCTCATGATGTCCATTTTGCCAAGCGAAAAGTAGCGGATGGACATGCCTATGCTTTGCATTGTGCCAATCCGGTAAAAAAAAGAGCCGTAGGTAATATTTACGTCCGACACAAGTTCAGCCAGCCACGGGGTAACGGACAACCCTATGCCCATTTGAGACTCGGCAAAAGGGTACTTTGCGGCGTTATAGTGCTGCGAGTTCACATCGGGAGTTGTGGCAACGCCCATATCGCCCATGCCGGCAGAGCGGGCGTCGGGAGCTATGTTCAGGATGGGAATGGCAACCGGAATAGGGTTAGAGTAGTCTTTCGGCATTTGAGCTGCCGCGCAGAATGGCAGTAGCGTTGTAGCCAACAAGAAAAATCGCTTGCTTAAGAAAGTGGGTCGCATTAAAAAATGTATCTTGTATTAAAAAAACCATGCTTACTAAGCCGCAAATATAGGGAAAGTATTTTAGTTTGCAAAATTTAGCGGCATAAGGGGGGGCATTTAGCGGGG
>JAITAP010000174.1 GCA_031284065.1 Prevotellaceae bacterium | reverse complement strand
AAACAAACAACCAAACTAAAAAAAACAAAAAAATCATGGCTTACTTTTTTACTTCGGAGTCTGTATCGGAGGGACACCCCGATAAGGTTGCCGACCAAATTTCGGATGCGCTGGTAGATGAATTTCTGCGCCAAGACCCCACCTCAAAGGTTGCCTGCGAAACGCTGGTAACAACCGGCCTGTGCGTGCTGAGCGGCGAGGTCAACACCTCCGCCTACGTTGACGTGCAGGAGACCGCGCGTCGCGTGATAGCGCGTATTGGCTACAACAAGGGCGAATACATGTTCGAGAGCAGCTCGTGCGGCGTAATATCCGCCATTCATGCCCAATCGCCCGACATTAATCAGGGCGTGGTGCGCAAAAAGGCGGAGGAACAGGGCGCCGGCGACCAGGGCATTATGTTTGGGTACGCCTGCAACGAAACCAAAGAGCTGGCGCCGCTCTCCCTCACCATTGCGCACGAGCTGCTGATAGAGCTGGCGGCAATTCGCCGCGAGGGGAAGGTGATGACCTACCTGCGCCCCGACAGCAAAAGTCAGGTAACCGTTGAGTACGGCGACGACAACAAGCCGCTGCGCGTGCACACCATTGTAATTTCCACGCAGCACGACGAGTTTGACAAGGACGCCGCCATGCTAAAGAAAATAAAGGATGACGTGCAGGCTATCCTCATTCCGCGCACCGTTAAAAAGTTGGGCAGAAGCATTGCCAAGCTTTTTGACGAAAAAATTATCCTGCACGTGAACCCGACGGGAAAGTTTGTAATTGGCGGCCCGCATGGCGACACGGGGCTTACCGGCAGGAAAATCATTGTTGACACCTACGGCGGCTGGGGTGCGCACGGCGGCGGCGCGTTTTCGGGCAAAGACAGCAGCAAGGTTGACCGCTCAGCCGCGTATGCCGCACGGCACATTGCAAAAAATCTGGTAGCGGCAGGCGTGGCAGAGCAAACGCTGGTGCAGGTTGCCTACGCCATTGGCGTGGCCAAACCGGTGGGGCTGTACGTCAACACCTACGGAACGTCAAAGGTTAAGCTGACCGACGGCGAAATTGCGCAGAAGATAGAAAACCTGTTCGACCTGCGCCCCTACGCCATTGTGCAGCGGCTGGGGCTACTCAACCCCATTTTTGAAGAAACGGCGGCATACGGACACTTCGGGCGTGCGCCGTTCACAAGGAAAGTTCAGCTGAACATCGGCGGCAAAAAACAGACAAAAGAGATAGAATTTTTCACGTGGGAGAAGCTGGATTTTGTTGACGCCATCAAGAAAGAGTTTAAGCTGAAAAAATAACAGGCATTTTGAGCTCAAATCAAGTACTTTTGCGCGCCGTAGAGCCTATTGACTTGGAGATGCTTTACGAAAAGGAGAATAATCCCGAGGTATGGGGCGTGAGCAACATGCTTGCGCCCTGCTCGCGGTACGCTTTGCAGACGTTTATTCAGAATGTGCGGCAGGATATTTACGCCACCCGGCAGCTTCGCCTGATGATAGACGTGCTACAGGAAGACGGCGTGCGCATTACGGTTGGCGCTGTTGACCTCTTTAACTTCGACCCGCAAAATCTTCGCGCAGAAGTAGGAATTATTATCTATGAACCCTCTTTCCGGCGGAAAGGATACGCCACGCAGGCAATGCGTCGGGTCATCAGCTATGCCGCCGATACGTTGCAGCTGCACCAGCTGTACTGTAGCGTTGCCGAAAGCAACGAGGCGAGCATTGCGCTATTCCGCAAGGCGGAATTTGAAGTTTCGGGGATAAAAAAAGACTGGCGAAAAAAATCGCAGCGCGCATTTGAGAACGAGCTCCTGATGCAGCACATTCTACCCGTGCCCCGTTAGCGCTTGCTGCGCCTACTTTACCTTGTAGGCTATCAGCGTATTTCCGTGCCGGAGGTAGAGCGTCTCCTTGTGAATGACGGGGTGCGCCCAATGCTGGTCGGTGCCCAGCGTAACCGTAACCTTGCCGGTCACGTCAAATTTTTCGGGCGTGGCTTTTACCAGCGCCAAGTCGCCCCTGTCGGAGTAGCAGTATAGCATGTCGTTGTTGGCAATAACAGCGCCTATGGGCAGCGAATTGTCCTTGTAGAGCAGCTCTCCGGTTTTCCAGTCCACGCAAAACCAGTACTTGTTTGCGTCGCCCGAGCCGTAGGCGTAGTTGCCGATTTTTACCATTGCGCCCATGCGCGAGTCGAGCTCCGGAGCTTCCCACACTTTTTCCACGCTACGTCCCCCGTCGGTCAGGCGCAGCATTACGGAGCCCTTGCCGTAGCCGCTGGTGCAGAGGAGCATGTTGTCGCTGTACACCGGAATGTTGGGGTGTACGGCATGTCGGTTAATGTTTTCAAACGACCAGAGCTGTTTTCCGGTGGCAACGTCAATGCCCACAATGTGCTTGGCTGTCATGGTAACCACCTGCGGCGTTTGCTGATCGCCAACGTACAGGGGCGAGCAGTACGCCGAGAGGTCGCCCTCGGCGGGGGCGCTCCAAATGAGCTTTCCGGTGTTTTTGTCGAGCGCAACGATATTATGCTCTTTTCCGCCCGGCGTGGCGATGAGCTTTTCGCCAACAATGAGCGGAGATTCGCAAATGCCCCACGTGATGTTTTTTGCATCAAAATCGCTCAGCATATTTTTTTTCCACACCACATCAAGGGCGCTTTCGTTGAGGCAGACAATATCGCCTACCCCCGAAATCAGGTACAGCTTGCCATCGTTGACGGTGATTGTTCCCCGCGACCCGTTGTAGCTTTTATTCCACTCGTTGCCGTATTCCTTTTTGTTCAGCAGGTTTCCCTGCAAATCAAACGCATAAATGTAGCCATTGTCGCCGGTAAGCCCCGTTACGTAAATCTTTCCGGACGATATGGCAACCGACGAATGTCCCTCGCCAAGACCGTCGTAGTGCCATAGCATTTTAGGGCCTTCGGCAGGCCACGATTTGAGCAAGTTTGGCTCGCTGTACACGCCCGTGCGGTTGCCGCGCCACTGTTTGGTTTCCTGCGCCGGTAGCGCTGTCGCTACTAATAGCGAACATAAAAAAAGCATGGTTGTTTTCATGGTAAAAAAAAATTTAGGCAAAGTTACAAAAAACAAAGTGAATTATCTAATTCGTATGATAAAAACTTGTACATGTAGATTCAACTCCTCAATGCAGCCTTACCGTGCAAGTATCGGAAGAAAATTTCTTTTGGGGCTGCCGTAGCCTAACGGTATGAAAAATACTAAAATGTTGATTTCCACCGAATTATATAAACAAAATCGCTATAAAATGCTTACATGCAATAAATTAAGCAACTTGCGAAAGTTGAATATTTTACCTATATTTGCGATATTGTACCATGTACAATAAGTGCGTGGTATTGCAGCTATATATCTTGTACGCTTTTACTTTATGGCCGTTTATGAAAAAAAATTTACACAAAATGGTAGCCATGCCAACGTCGGCATTACTCCCTCCGCGCGGCGGAGCGAGGGGGATAACGCGCTTTTTTTCCGTCATGTTTTTGTGCAGCGTATGCACCGCGCTGCCTGCGCAAAAGCGCGAAGCCGTGCAGCTATCCAATCGCTACAACGATGTTACGCAAATCATGTCGGGCGCAACGCAGTACCTGTTGCCCCAGTTTACCGACGGAACGGTCATGTTCAACACCGGCGAACGCGCGTCGGCAAAACTCAACTACAACATACTGCTGGAGCAAATGCAGTTTATAGGCGACGACAGTAGCGTAATGGCAATTGCAAACCTCGAAGCGGTGCAGTACGTGAGCATTGGCAAGCGTTTTTTTGTAAAGTACAAATCGGCTTTCATCGAGGTGTTGCTCGACGGAGAGGTGCAGCTTGGCGTAGCACGCAAGCTGCGCATTGTTGACCACCGCAAAGACGGCGGCTACGGCGGCGCTACCTCGCTGATGAAGGTGGAGAGCGTAAGCGCTATGGACGGCGCTCCCGCCGACCACCTTACCGGAACGGAAGAGCTCATTTTTGAGGAAAGCAGAATCTACTACCTCATCAAAAACCTTAAGCCAAAGGTGGCGAACAAAAAAACATTCATTAAGGCTTTCCCCGCATGTAAAGAGGAAATTGCCAAGCAGAAGGATGTTGACTACTCCAAAGAAGAGCAGCTGCGCGCGCTCGTTATCCTGTGCCAAAGCGTTGAAAATTGAAAATTAGGCGCTGCGCAAGCTGAAGCAACGTAGCTCTGCGCCAGCCAACTCTCAATTTTCAATTTGGCTGCGCCGAACTCCGCTTCGCTCCAATTCCCCGTAGGGGAATAATATCAGTAGAAAAGATTTTGCCCGCTTTCGCCCTTAGCCTATCCCGTAGGGATTTAACAGCGTCGTCATTTTCTATTAATCCCCTACGGGGAATAGGAAGGGGTGATACACGTTTTTCTATTGATATTATTCCCCTACGGGGAATTGAGAACAATTGCAATCCATCAAAAATTATAAACCTGCATAACATGAGCTATTATTCGTTGCAACAAAGTCATTTTGAATTGTTTTCCCGCCTAACTCAAGTAACCAAACAACCCCATTGGGGTTTAATACGTACCGGATACGCCTTTTCAAAAAAAGGCGGAGCGGCGAAGCCAAAAAAATTGCCGGAAAAATGCTTGCAAAGTACAGCGGCAAGCAAGTTGAGCTTTTACCGGAAAGCGAAAAGAAAAATCCGGATATTAAATTTGACAATCGAGCTTGGGAGGTAAAACGCATTGAAATTTGCAAGGTTTTCACCTCTCAATGCTCATCGCCACCACATTTTCCACGTGGTGGGTATGGGGGAACATGTCTACGGGCTGCACGCCGGTAATGGCGTAAGCTGGCGAGAGGAGCGCCATGTCCCGCGCCTGCGTAGCGGGGTTGCAGCTCACGTAAACTATGCGCTGCGGCTGCGCTTTCAGTATTGCCTGCGCCACGTCGGGGTGAATGCCGGCGCGCGGAGGGTCGAGGATAACCACGTCGGGATGGCCGTTTTGCGCAACAAAATCGGCGTTGAGCACATCCTTCATGTCGCCCGCAAAAAACACGGCGTTGCTTACGCCGTTGAGGAGGGCATTTGCGCGGGCGTCGTCAATGGCTTCCTTTACGTACTCCACGCCTACCACCTTTTTTGCGTTTTTTGCCACAAAATTGGCAATTGTTCCCGTGCCGGTGTACAAGTCATATACGACCTCGCTGCCGCTTAGCTGCGCAAAATTACGCGCAATGCAGTACAGCTTGTAAGCCTGCTCGGAGTTGGTTTGGTAAAACGATTTTGCGCCGATTTTGAAGCGCAGCCCCTCCATTTCCTCGTAAATATGGTCGCGTCCGGCAAAGCACACCACCTCTTGGTCGCCAATAGTATCGTTGCGCTTGCCGTTGACCACGTAGAGCAGCGAGGTTATGCCGGGAAACGAGCGTTGCAGGCGCTGCATGAGCAGGGTAATGTGCTCCTCGTCGTTTCTGTAAAAAACAACAATGACCATTAGCTCGCCCGTGCTCGATGTGCGTATGATGAGGTTGCGAAGCAGGCCTGTTTGCGCCCGCAGGTCGAAAAACTCCAGCCGGTTGTCCGTCGCAAACTTTTTGACGGCAAGCCTCACGTCGTTCGACGGGTCGGCTTGCAGGTAGCATTTTTTTACGTCGAGCACCTTGTCAAACTTCAGGGGGATGTGGAAGCCCAGCGCCTGCGGGTCGCCGATGGGTTCGCCTGCGTCGATTTCAGCCTTAGTCATCCACCGCTTGTGCGAAAAAGTAAACTCCAACTTGTTGCGGTAGAACGTTGTTTTTTCCGCGCCAAGTATGCTGTTAACGCTAAGGTTGCGAAAGTTTCCTATGCGCGCCAGCTGGTCTTCCACCTGCCGCTGCTTGCAGCGGAGCTGCTCGGGGTACGGCAGGGGCTGCCACTTGCAGCCTCCGCAAACGCCATAGTGCTCGCAAAACGGAGCAACGCGCTGCGGCGACGGCGACACGAGCCGCGTAATGTACCCCTCCATGAAGCTGCTGCGCCGCTTGCTTACCTGCACATCTACCACGTCGCCGGGCACGGCAAACGGAACAAACAGCGCCATGCCATCAACGCGGGCAATAGCTTTGCCCTCGGCGGCTACATCGGTAATGGTTACCTGCTCTAAAAGGGGGTGATTTTTTTGCTTCATGGCTGCATTTTTGAGCTACTATTGTCCGCGAATTACACGAACCGCTGACCGCAGGCTAAAGCCTTCGGTTAATCAAGCGCTGTCCCTGCGGGGCTTGCAAAGTGCAAGCAATAATTCTCAACTCTCAATTTCTTTCTGCTGCTTCGTTTTATCATCCTTCACATCTCGGTACTCCAGCCCCTCGTTGTACACCTTCATGGCTCGGAAGCTCATGCCCATGCTTGAGTATCCGCCGTCGTGGAAGAGGTTTTGCATGGTTACCTTGCGGGTCAGGTCGGAGAACAGGGTGATGACGTAGCTGGCGCAGTCTTCCGCGTCGGCGTTGCCGAGCGGCGACATGCGGTCGGCAAAGTCCACGAGGTTGTCAAACCCCATGATGCCGCTGCCCGCCGTAGTCAGCGTGGGCGACTGCGAAACGGTGTTGATGCGGATTCTCTTTTCGCGCCCGTAAATGTAGCCAAAGCTGCGGGCAATGGATTCGAGCATGGCTTTAGCGTCAGCCATGTCGTTGTAGCCGTACAGCGTGCGCTGCGCCGCAATGTACGACAGCGCTACCACCGACCCCCAACGGCTGATAGCGTCGGCTTTGCGGCATACTTGCAGCATCTTGTGAAACGAAATGGCGGAAATATCCAGCGTTTGTTGCAGGTAGGCGTAGTCGAGGTCATCGTACGTTTTTCCCTTGCGCACGTTGGGCGACATCCCGATGGAGTGCAGCACGAAGTCGAGCTGTCCGCCGAGATGCTCCATGCTTTTTTGTACCAGATTCTCCAAATCTTCTATTTTGGTAGCGTCCGCAGGAATTACGATAGTGTTGAGCTTTTTTGCCAACTCGTTAATGTTTCCCAGCCGCATGGAGACAGGGGTATTGGTGAGCGCCACCTGCGCTCCCTCCTCGTAGGCGCGCTCCGCCACCTTCCACGCAATAGATTTTTCGTTGAGCGCTCCAAAAATGAGACCTCGCTTGCCTTTTAGCAAATTATATTTCATTATTTTTTCAGCTTAATTTTATGGGGCAAATTTACATGAAAAATTTGGAATTTACCCACAAACGGATAAAACTTCTACGCAATGTCTCACCCAAAGCTTTACGTGCGTGTACGTCCGTGCGGCTACAGGGTAACCCCCGTTTTGAATATGGCAATTTCCCTGAAATTTTTCTTTTCGGTGTTCACCTTTTCGCCGTTGGCAACGCTTGTCAGGTAGGCAATCAGGCGCTCGGCGGCGGCGTCCATAGCTTCGTTTTCTACAATGCTGCCGGCGTTGAAGTCAATCCATCCGGGTTTGCTTTTGAAGAGCGGGGTGTTTGTGGAAATTTTTACGGTGGGCACAAAGCTGCCAAAGGGCGTTCCGCGTCCTGTGGTGAAGAGTACCATTTGGCAGCCCGCCGCCCCCAGCGCCGTTGCGGCAACAAGGTCGTTGCCGGGTGCGCTCAGCAGGTTCAGCCCTTTTTGCCTGATTCTTTCGCCATACATCAGCACATCTTTCACCTCCGAGCTGCCGGATTTTTGCGTGCACCCCAGCGATTTCTCCTCAAGCGTCGAGATACCCCCTGCCTTATTTCCGGGCGAGGGATTTTCGTATATCGGCTGGCTGTTTTTCACAAAGTACTCCTTAAAGTCGTTAATCAGGCGCACCGTTTTGTCGAACACCCCGACGCTACCGCAGCGGTTCATCAGGATGGTTTCTGCGCCAAACATCTCGGGGACTTCGGTGAGCACCGTAGCGCCGCCCTGCGCCGCCAGAAAATCGGAAAACAAGCCCAGCAAGGGGTTTGCCGTGATGCCGGACAGCCCGTCGGAGCCGCCGCATTTCAGCCCCACGCGCAGCTCCGATAGCGGCACGTCGG
The DNA here is from genome assembly GCA_031284065.1 of Prevotellaceae bacterium. Classification (GTDB taxonomy): domain Bacteria; phylum Bacteroidota; class Bacteroidia; order Bacteroidales; family UBA932; genus JAITMY01. The sequence continues at coordinate 13,688 of JAITAP010000174.1, read as the reverse complement.
TGCGCACATCTGCCGCCGCCTTGACGTACAGCTCGCGCAGCAGCTTCATACCCTCCTCCAGCTCATCTCCAACTTTTTGCGCTTCGAGAAAAAAAATACGCTCTCTATCGTAATCCCCCAAAAAAGAGCGAAACGCCTCCGGCTGGTTGTTTTCGCAGCCTAACCCTATCACCAGCACAGCGCCGGCGTTGGGGTGCAGCACAATGTTACGTAAAATTTTCCGCGTATTTTCGTGGTCGTCGCCCAGCTGCGAGCAGCCGTAGCTGTGGTTGTACGCCGCTATGGCGTCCAGCTTGCTCTCACGAATTTCGGCGCGGAGCATTTCCACCAGCTGGTTGGCGGTACCGTTCACGCAGCCCACCGTAGGCACAACCCACAGCTCGTTGCGAATACCAACCTCGCCGTTTTTGCGCCTGTACCCTTTGAACGTCATGTTGCGGTTGGCAATGTTGAGCTTGGCGTTCACCGGCGAGTACTTGTACTCGAGCAGCCCTTCGAGGTTGGTTTTTACGTTTTTTTCGTTCACCAGCTCACCCTGCGCAATACCGGCCACAGCGTGCCCAATGGCGTAGCCGTACTTGATAATGTTGCCGCCGACTTGCAGAGGCGTGAGCGCAAACTTGTGCCCCTGCGGAATATCCGATTTAAGCGTAATGTTCACGCCGTTTACCGTAAGCAGGCTACCCGCAGGCAGCGCCGCAAGCGCCACCGCAACGTTATCGGCGGGATGTATTTGCAAAAAGGTGTTCATAGAAGTTTTGTATTTTTTTGTGATTTGTTGCGCAAAGTTAGGAAAAATCTGCATTTCCTTACAAATATGTTTACAACTATTTTGACATTTGGCGAGACTTTGTTGCAACGAGAGCGCATTGCCAACTCATGTTACGCAAGCCCTTGAAAGAAAAACATGCGGCAATTGGCTTCGCCGAGTTTCCGCTTCCCCGCAGGGGAATAATATCATATAGAAAAGGGCGTCGCTTTTCCCAATTCCCTGTAGGGAAATTGGGGGCAATTGTAATCCATCAAAAATTATAAACCTGCATAACATGAGGATACTTGTGATGAAAGCATATCACGGCAGCTACACGGAAATCAACGAAATAGACTTGCTGCAAAGCTTTCGGCAGAAAATGCGAGCAGCCATTTCCAAACGGGAATCGCTTGAATCGTCAGGCCACCTTCGGTGATAGTAGCTTCCTCGTCCCAAGTAACTATTTCGACCTTGCTGAGCGCATGTCTTTCCGAAAGCCTCACCAGCGCTTTTACTTCTCTTTGCAGCGTAGCCGCATTGGCTATGCTGTATGATACTTGTACGGCGCTGTGCGCCTTGGGGATAAAAAAATCAACTTCTATGTTCCGGTTGTAGTAGTACAGCTCGTCCCCGTACCGCTTTTTTAGCGTTATGGCAACCAGATTTTCCAACAATTTTGCTTCGGGCTCAAACAAAAAGTTGTTCAATAGCCCGTTATCCCAAAAATATCTTTTTTTGAGAGTTTCCTTACTGCTCAGCTTATCCGAAAAATTAGAAATACCGAATACCAGGCAGGCATCCTCCAAAAAACGGATATAATCGACTAAGGTATTGCGGGAAAGGCACGTTCCGGTGGAATCTATAATGTTTCTTATCCGGGCAAGGGAAGATGGCTGCATTATGCTTTCAGCCAACTTTTTTACAAGAACTCGTATCGCGTTCTCGTTTCTAATGCTGTTTCTGAAAACAACGTCGCCCAGAAGAATTTTCTGGTAGAGAGAATTTATCCAACTACGTTTATCCTTGAAAATGAAAGATTCTGCAAATCCGCCGAAGTAAAAGTAATCCTGAAACAGCTTTACTACCTGTGCGCGTACGTCGCCATACTCCCAATTTTGCGCCAAAACAACCTCGTTAAACGACAAATATTCCTGAAAAGAGAAAGGAAACACTTCATGCGCAATGAATCTTCCGCCAAGCGTCGTATATATCTCCCTGCTAAGCATTTTTGCGTTGCTGCCGGTGATAAATACCTTGTATTTTGAGTCGGCAAGACGGCGCGCAAACTTCTCCCATCCCTCAATATTCTGAATTTCATCCAAAAATATCCATGGACGGGCATCGTACATTTCTTTGTAACATTCTATAAACATCCCCAACTCTTCTCCGCTCACAGACGCAATTCGTTCATCTTCAAAATTAACGTAGAGAATATTGTCTTTGCCAATCGTCCCCTGCCGGAGTAGGTCCTGTATATGCTGATACAGCAAATACGATTTACCGGCTCGCCGTAAGCCAATAAATACGTAGTTGCCCGCAGCATCCAAATTGAGCGGTCTTTTGACTAATGGAATCTTAGGAATTTCATCTTGTTTCTCAACAATCAGGCTTTTAATTATGCGCTTTTCTACCATACATTTTGCTTATTTCTGCAAAGATACAAATAATCTTTCAATATATTGAGCAATAATTTGATTTTTTTGTTCAGTATATTGAGCAATAATTTGATTTTATTGCTCAACATATTGAGCAACAATCTAATTTTATTGTTCAGTACATTGAATAATAATTTGATTTTATTGCTCAGTATATTGAACAATAATTTGATTTTATCGCTTAGTATATTGAGCAATAATTTGATTTTATTGCTCAGTATATTGAACAATAATTTGATTTTATTGCTCAGTATATTGAACAATAATTTGATTTTATTGCTCAGTATATTGAGCAATAATTTTACTTTATTGCTCAGTATATTGAGCAATAATTTTACTTTATTGCTCAGCATATTAAGCAATAATTTGATTTTATTGCTCAGTATATTGAGCAATAATTTGATTTTTTGCGTTAATACGTTGAATAACAATGAATAACAGGTCGATTTTTTGACTGGTATAATGGGCAATAAGTCGATTTTGTGCCAATACGGTGAGCAAGAACTTGATTTTTTGGATCAATATGGTAAGTAATATAGGGGGGATTAATGGCGTGTGGCGTGGAGACGTGTGGCGTACAATTTCTTGCGCCGTTCTGTTAGGGAGGGTACAGCCCGATTTTTGTTTTTAATTGTTCAACCCGCTTTGGGGTTGAATGTACGCCGGTTGGTTCATTAACCCCCAATGAAATTGGGGGTTATTCAAATATCAGCCCTTCGGACTGCACCACCCGCGCCCTGCCCCGTTCAGGATGGAATAGAAAGCGGGGCTGTTCCGTCCCTGACGGGACGGCGCAACGTGTAAACTCGGCGCACGCAATTCTCAATTCTCAAGCGGCAGCGTTTTTACTGTTTCCAACATTCCGTTGCGCAGGATGCTGTCAATATTTTTTGCAAGCAAACCGGTAAGCCCCTGAACTTTGTTCAGGTCTTCGCCCCAGATGTACTCTGCGGCAAGCACGCCCGCCGCCACCGTTTGGGCGTTACCGGACTTCCACAGGTTAGCGAGCAGGTCGAGAATCGCCTTGTCGTCGTTGGGGGTGATAGCGTCGTTGCCGCGCATACCGCCTTTGTAGTACACGCAAATTGCGGCAAGCCCCAGCGTCAGCGCCGGCGGCAGCTGCCCCTTGCGCTCAAGGTAAATTTTTACGCCGGGCAGGTCGCGCGTTTTGAATTTTGGAAAAGAATTAAGCATGATGCTCGTTACAAAATGCTTCACAAACGGGTTGCGGAAACGGTTGAGCACAGCGTCGGCAAACGCTTCGAGCTCGGCTTTGGGCAGGTTGAGCGTTGGGAGCAACTCATCGTACATTACCTTGCGGATGTACTTCCCTACCGTTTCGTGCTCGCAGGCTTCGCGCACGGTGTTGAGCCCGCTCAGGTAGGCAACGGGCGAAAGGACGGTGTGAGGCCCGTTGAGCAACGTTACCTTGCGCTCGTGGTATGGCTTTTCGCTGGGGACGAACAGCACGTTTAGCCCGGCCTTGTCGGCCGGAAATTCCGAAGCTACGCTTGCCGGGGCTTCAATTACCCAGAGGTGAAAAATTTCGCCTTTCACCACCAGCTTATCGTCAAAGCCCGCTTTCTCCAGAATTTCGCCGATGGTATCCCTTGGATAACCCGGCACAATGCGGTCAACCAGCGTGCTGTACACGCCGCACGAAGCTCCAAACCATTTTTTGAAAGCGTCGCCCAACTTCCAGAGGTCAATGTACTGCTCAATACACTTCTTCAGCTCTGCCCCGTTGTGAAAAATCAACTCGCAGGGCAAGATGATAAGCCCCTTGTCGGCAGCGCCGCCAAAGGTTTTGAAGCGGTGGTAAAGTAGCTGCGTGAGCTTGCCCGGGTAAGATTTTGCGGGCTTGTCTTCGAACTTGTCTTCGGCGCGAAATGCAATACCGGCTTCGGTAGTGTTGGAAATAACAAAGCGTATTTCCGGATTTTCGGCGAGCTTCAGGTAGTCCTCAAACTGCGTATAGGGGTTTAGTCCCCTGCTGATAACGTCAATCAGCTGTATGCTGTCCACCTGCCGGTCGTTGTCGAGGCCTTGCAGGTTGAGGTGGTACAGGCCGTCCTGCTCGTTGAGCACATTCACCATGCCGTTTTCTATGGGCTGCACCACTACCACGCTGCTGTTGAAGCCAGCCTTTTCGTTCATGTTGAAAATAATCCAATCAACAAAGGCGCGAAGGAAGTTGCCTTCGCCAAATTGTATAATTCGTTCGGGGCGCACCTGTGCCGTCGGAGCATTTTTTCTGTTTAAGCGGTTCATTCGTTAGCTGTAAATTATAGTTTTCAATGTTCCACTCGCCGTTAGTCCGCGTCAAACGGGTACACCTTGTAGTCGTTGATATTTTCCTTAAAAAGAACATCGATGGGCATGTAGCACACCTGCTTTGAAGGCTGGTGAAAGGCAAGATGTCTGGCCAGGGCGGTAAGCCCGTAGTATCCTTGCAGCTGCGGACGTTGCGCAATAAGGCACTCCACCATCCCGTTTTTTAGGTACTGAACGTTACGCTCAAGCAAGTCGTAGCCTATGGTGCGTATGTTTCTTATTTTTCGCTTCTCCAAGAAATCGGCTATGCGGTAAATGCGGGAGTTGAACACGATAATTCCGCGTATGTTCTGGTTTTCCCTGAAAGTTTCCTCCAGCTTCAGCTCATTTCCGCTTTCGTCGTCTGCGTGCAGGTTCACCTGTATTAGCCGGTAGGAAGATTCAAGCGAATACTTGTCGAGGTAGGCAAGAAACCCCTCCTCGCGCTTTGCCGTTTGGTTGGAGCCGATGGCGTCGCTACCTTCGCGCAGCATGTGCACCAGCAGTATGGTGGCGGACGGCTCAAGGTTGCTCAGCATGATTTTTGCAGCCACGTAGCCGCTTTGGTGCGACTGCTGCCCGTAGTAGGCGAGGCAGTTTACGCTTTCCACGTTGGAATCGACAAAAACAAATGGAATGCTGCGCTCTTCCAGCTCTCTGGTCAGCTTGAGCACTTCGCGCCTGAAAAAAGGAGCCATCAGCACGCCGTCGGGGTTTATGTCGAGCAAGCGCTGCGCCAAAGCCACAAACGACTCCATGTTGTACTGGTTGAATTGCAGAATTTCCGTTCTCACGCGGTAGTCCGACACTTCCTCTTCGGCACGCTTAATGCCTTTGATGATGTCCCACCAGTAGTCGCCTTGCACGGCCTTGGGCAGCAGCACCACCAGCCGGTAGTCTTTTTTGATGGCTAACACGCGCGCCATTCTATTAGGCTTAAAGTTCAGCCTGTTTAGAATTTCTTCAATACGCTTTTTGCTATCGGGAGCAACGCCGCCACGATTGTGGATTACGCGGTCAACAGTACCTGCCGACACGTTCGCCAAGACTGCAATGTCTTTTATGCGTATTTTTTCGTCAGAAAAAGTAGCTTTCGGCGCTTCGGGATTTTTCGGCGCTTCGGGATTTATCCGGGCTTCGGGATTTTCCGGCGCTTCGGGATTTATCCGGGCTTCGGAATTTATCCGGGCTTCGGGATTTTCCTGTACTTCAGGTGGTCTCTGTATTTCAGGATTATTCTGTATTTCGGACTCGTACTCAAACATAGGTAAATAATTTTTATGGTTTGTAATTTACTATTTTACTTTTATCGTTTTGCAATACGGATACAAAAGTAATACTTTTCGTGCAATTATATTTTATGCAAACATAATTTAAAGGGAAAAATATTGTAATACTTTACCAAGTAACGCGCTATAAGTTTGTGCTCGTGCACAATCGCATCAAAAAAAATATTTTAGTGGGCGCTAAGCCAGTTATCCCCCGTTCCGGCTTCTGCAATCAGCGGCACTACCAGCTTGTATGCCGACTCCATTTCGCTTATCACCATCTGCCTCACTTTTTCGAGCTCGGGCTTGCGCACGTCAAAAACCAGCTCGTCGTGCACCTGTAAAATCATGCGCGACTGAAAATTTTCGCGGCGCAGGCGGCGGTGGATTTTTATCATTGCCAGCTTGATAATGTCGGCGGCAGCCCCCTGTATGGGCGCGTTGATGGCGTAGCGCTCGGCAAATCCGCGCACCACCGCGTTTTGCGAGTTGATGTCGGGCAACATGCGCTTTCGCTCGCAGAGGGTTTGCACGTAGCCTTTGTCGCGCACCGCTTTTATAGCGTTGGTCATGTAGGCGCGCACCTGCGGGTAGGTGTCAAAATACCCGTCGATGAGTATTTTTGCCTCGCTGCGCGGAATGTTGAGCCGCTGCGCCAGCCCGTACGCCGATATGCCGTAAATAATGCCAAAGTTGGCGGTTTTGGCGCGTCGCCGCTGCTCCTTGTTCACCTCGTTGATAGGTATGTGAAATATTTTTGAGGCGGTGCTTGCGTGAATATCCTCGTTTTTCAGGAACGCCTCCACAAGGTTGGCGTCGTTGCTCAGGTGCGCCATGATGCGGAGCTCCACCTGCGAGTAGTCTGCGGCGAGCAGGACATGGTTTTCGTCGGAGGGGATAAAGGCTTTCCGGATTTCGCGCCCGCGCTCGTCGCGGATGGGAATGTTTTGCAGGTTGGGGTTGTTGCTGCTCAGCCTGCCGGTGGAGGTTACGGCTTGGTTGAACGAGGTGTGGATGTGTCCCGTGTGCGGATTTACCAGCGTGGGCAAGGTTTCTACGTATGACGAAAGCAGCTTTTTCAGCCCGCGCATCTCCAGCACTTTGTCGATAACGGGGTGCTTGTCGCGCAGCGCCATCAGCGTTTCCTCGCTGGTGGAGTACTGCTTTGTTTTTCCGGTGGTACGCGCGTTGTCCGATATTTTCAGCTTGTCAAACAGCGCTTCGCCCAGCTGCTTTGGCGAAAAAACGTTGAGCGCGGGCTCGCCCGCAATCTCCTGAATTTCCTTTTCAAGCTTTTGCAGCTCTGCCGCCAGCTCCTTTCCGTACTCGGCCAGCCCCTTGGCGTCAATGCGCACGCCTTCCCACTCCATATCGCCCAGCACGTACACCAGCGGCGCTTCTATCTCTTCGTACAGCGTCCGCAGGTTGTTTTTGTCCAGCTCGTCAAATAAGATTTTCCGCAGCTGCAAGGTTACGTCGGCGTCTTCGGCGGCGTACTCCACCAGCCGCTCCAGCGCCACCTGCGACATTTTTTTCTGCCCTTCCTTTTTGTTTCCTATCAAATCTTCGATGGGGACAGGCTGGTAGCTCAGGTAAACTTCGGCAAGGTAGTTCATGTTGTGGCGCATGTCCGGCTCCAGCAGGTAGTGCGCCAGCATGGTATCGAGCAGCTTGCCCTGTAGCGCAATGCCGATGCGCTTCAGCACGAGGTAGTCGAACTTGATGTTTTGCCCTATTTTTGCAATGCTTTCGCTTTCCAGCGGAGCGCGAAGCAGCGCTACTTTTTCCGCAAAGCGCTCTTCGCCGGGCGATAGCGGCACAAACCAAGCCTCGTAAGGCTTTACGGCAAACGACAGGCCTACAACGTCGTCGTTAATGGGGTTGACGCCGTCCGTTTCGCTGTCAAAGCAAAATTCGGCTTGCTGCATCAGCATATCGCACAACGCCTTTACCTCGCTCACGCTTTGCGCCACGTGGTACGTGTGGGGAACGTCGTTGCTCGTTTTGAGGTGCGATTTGGTATCAACAGCCTCTGCGTGCGTTGGCGCTGCCGAAGCAGCTGCGCCGAACAAGTCGCCCTGCACGGACGCTTCGGACGGCTTTTTTGCCGCCGCTTGCAGGGCATTCCTGCCGAACAGCTCCCGCGCAAGCGCGTGAAACTCCAGCTTGGTAAACAAATCGCGCAGCGCATTTTTGTCAAGCTCCTTTTTTTGCAGCTGCTCTTCGTTCAGCTCTACGGGCACGTTCAGGTCTATCGTTACCAACCTCTTTGCCAGCTCCAGCTGCTCAATGTTTTGCGCTATCGCCTCGCGGGTTTTTCCATTGAGCTCGTGCACGTGCTCAATTACGCCTTCTAACGTGCCGTACTGCGCCACCAGCTTTGTCGCCGTTTTTTCGCCAATTCCCGGCGCACCGGGCACGTTGTCCGAAGCGTCTCCCCAAAGCGCCAGCACGTCTATAACCTGCTCGGGGCGCTGTATGCCGTAGTGCGCGCATATTTCGTGTATGCCGATTTTTTCGTCCGGTTTGCCCCAGCGGGCAGGCTTAAAAATTAAAATATTATCCGTTACCAGCTGCCCGTAATCCTTGTCGGGCGTCATCATGTACGTTACAAATCCGGCAGCCTCCGCCTTTTTTGCCAGCGTACCGATTACGTCGTCGGCCTCAAAGCCCGGCGCCATAATGATGGGGATGTTGAATGCCGCTATAACCTCCTTGATGATGGGCACGGACTGCATGATTACCTCAGGCGTTTCGCTGCGGTTTGCCTTGTATGCGTGGTACATCATGTGCCGGAACGTTTCGCCGCCCGGGTCAAAGCACACGGCTATGTGCGTGGGGTTTTCGCGGCGGATGAGGTCTAACAGCGTTTTTGTAAACCCAAAAATTGCCGATGTATTTAGCCCTTGAGCATTTACCATTGGTTTTTTCAGAAAAGCATAGTACGCTCGATAGATGAGGGCAAATGCGTCGAGAAGGAATAACTTTTTCATGCAATGTATAGTGAGTTGTTTTGTACGTGGCTGCAAACTTACATGAAAATTCTCATCTTTACAAACCCCGCTTGCGCATTACCCATGAAATTGGGGAGGTGGCGCATGACGGCGAGGCGCGTTAGATAGCGGTTGGAGCTTCTTAATATTTGCGCTTTAGCCGCGCCCCGCAGCAGCTTTGCCTGTAATTTTCGGGGGCAAAAAATTTTTTTATCAAAACTCTGCTTATATTTGTAGCCAAGTTTAGCCATATTTTTTGAACACAAGTTTTTTTGAGGTATATGCAACAAACAACCAACCGTAAGCAAGTTATTATCATACTTGGGCTGATTATGGCGGCGGCAGCGCTGCTGCTTTTTTTAGGACGCTCGCTGCTGGTAAGCGCCACCGACTTTGGCTTTGCCGACGCCAACAAGGTACGCAGCATCACCTTTTCCGATGGCGAACAGCAGGTAAAATTGCGCAAGCGCAACGGCATTTGGTACATTGACGGCGACAAGGTAGCGCAGCAAGAAAGAATTGTTGATGCGCTGTTTGCCCTGCAAATGCTACAGGTAAAATATCCGCTGCCGGTTGAGTACGCCGAAGCGTACCGGCAGGCGAAAGGCGCTGCGCTGCACGTGTCAATATCGGACTGGCTGGGAAAAATCCGCAGCTACTCGATAGGTATGGTGGATACCATGCCGGTGGGCGCCGTATCCGCCGAAAAGCCCTACGTGGTAGAGGTGAGCGGAAACGGAGAGCTGGACATTTTTTCGCTGATGGACGCCAACCCGCTATTTTGGTACAAAACGACTGTAATAAACATGCTGCCGTCGCAAATAGCCGCCATAAGCGTGGAGGACTTGGGCAAGCCCGAACGCTCGCTCAAGTTGAGCCTCGACACGCTTGGACAGGCGCAGGTAACGGCGCTGTACAGCGGCAGAATATTTCGTAATTTAGACAGCGCCCGCGTGCGCCGCTACCTCTCCTACTACCATGATGTGAACTTTGAGCGCTACACCACCGGCCTTAGCGCGGAAGACTTTGACGCTATTGTGATGACCAGCCTCGCCTACATTTTTACCATTGAGGGCAGAGACGGCGCTACCCGTACCGTCAAGCTGTTCTACATGCCGGTGGGCGACGCGCTCGACGCCTTTGGACGGCCAACCAAAACAGACCTCAACCGCTGCTACCTCCAGCAAGACGACGACCCCAACCTTGCCATAGCATTATGGGTTGATTTTGACCTGCTTATAAAAGATGTCAACTTCTTTTTGACGAAGTAATGTTTATTAAATCTTTCGATAAGCATTTTATTGCCAAAAGATTGGCAATCCCTAATTAGAATTATAAACACTCGCGCCGCGTGTACGAATATTTTATAATTTTGTCCCGCAAAGTAAATACCTCAAACTCCAATAAAATCAGATGTTGGGCAAGAGGACTAAAGTTTAACCCGCCACCCTGTCTCAATACCGTTGGTAAAGCGCAGAGAGGCTTAACAATCAATTTAGCATGAAATTTGTAATTCCAAGCACAGAGCTGCTCAACCACTTGCAGCTGATGGGGAAAGTAATGAACAGCAAGAATACGCTGCCTATTCTGGATAATATTCTGCTCCAGCTCCAAGACGGCAAGCTGACCATTATGGCGTCAGACCTCGAAACTACGCTCATTTCGGAGCTCGCTGTTCCCAGCATACAGGAAGAAGGGAGCGTAGCCGCGCCGCGAATGATGGCAGAGTCGCTGAAAGAGTTTCCCGAGCAACCCCTGACCATTACCGTAAATCCCGACACGTTCCAAATCGAAATCAGCTGGGCAACGGGTAAGCTCACGCTGCCGGGTTTTGACCCGCAGGAATTTCCTAAGGTGCCCGAAGTTGAAGAAAGCGCTACAACCATTAACTTTGCCGCGCCAACGCTCAACGAAGGAATTTTGAAAACAATTTTTGCCTCCGCCGCCGACGAGCTGCGCCCCGTGATGAACGGTATCTTCTTTGATATGACGGGAAATTACGCAACCTTTGTCGCATCCGACGCCCACAAGCTGGTGCGCTACCGCCGCCCCGACGTTAAAGTTGAGGGCAATACCTCTTTCATTTTGCCAAAAAAGCCCGCCGCCTTGCTGCGCAACATTCTCAACAAGGAGCAAGACGTGGTAGAGGTTGCTTTTGACAGCAAAAACGCAGCTTTCAGTCTGTCGGGCTACAAGCTGGTGTGCCGCCTGATAGAGGGCTCTTTTCCGGCGTACAACACCGTTATTCCCACCGAAAATCCCAACAAGGTAAGCATAGACAGAGTAGAGCTGCTGTCGGTGGTGAAGCGTATCGCTCCGCTGGGGCCTGCCGGAACGGGGCTTATCCGCCTCAAGCTCACCGAAAATCAGATAACCATAAGCGCGCAAGACCTCGACTTTTCGCAGTCGGGCGTGGAGCGCATCGCCTGCCAGTACGAGGGCGAAGAGCTGGAAATCGGTTTCAAATCGGCTTTCCTTATAGAAATATTGATGAACTTGCATACGCAGGAGGTTAGCCTCGAGTTCTCCGATTCAAGCCGCGCAGGGCTTATTTTGCCGATAGGCGAAGACCCCGAAAAGGAAGAAACGCTGATGCTGCTTATGCCAATGATGATTAATGCGTAGGCCGAACGGGAAAAATGCACTTAAATCTGAAAAATCCCATAGCGGTTCTTGACCTTGAAACTACGGGAGTGGATGTTTCGCGCGACAGAATTGTTGAAGTTTCCATCATCAAAGTAATGCCCGACGGGCGCGAGGAGGTGAAGACGCAGCGAATTAACCCCACGATACCCATTCCGGCAGAGTCAACCAAAGTGCACGGCATTACCGATGAGGATGTAAAAGATTGCCCGACCTTTAAGGAGGTGGCAAAAAATTTGGCTGCCTACCTTGAAGGCTGCGACGTGGCGGGCTACAACTCCATCAAGTTTGACGTGCCGTTGCTGGTGGAAGAGTTTTTACGCGTCGGCGTGGAGGTTGATTTCCGCAGCCGCCGCATGGTAGATGTGCAAAACATATTCCACCGCATGGAGCAGCGCACGCTGGCGGCAGCGTACAAGTTTTACTGCCAAAAGGATTTGGTTAACGCCCACAGCGCCGAGGCCGATACGCGCGCCACCTACGACGTACTGCTGGCGCAGCTCGACCGCTACCCCGAGCTGCAAAATGACGTGGCTTTTTTGGCGGAATTTTCGGCAAAAAACCGCAACGTTGACTACGCCGGGCGCATCGTGCTGGATGACAACGGCAACGAAATTATCAACTTTGGAAAGCACAAGGGGCGAAAGGTTACCGAAGTGCTGGCCAGGGAGCCCAGCTACTACGCATGGATGATGAACGGCGATTTTACCCTCGACACCAAGCGCATACTCACGCAAATCAGGCTGAAGAGCATTAACAGGTAGCGGCGGCATGAAAAATTCATCTTCCACTTCGGGTACGTCTATTTCCATGCTGCTGTACCTGAGCTTGGCGCACCTTTTCAACGACGCCTTTCAGTCGACCGTTTCCGCCGTTTATCCGGTTATTAGGGATAACTTATCTTTGACTTTTGGGCAAATTGGCCTGATTGTGCTCGTTTACCAGCTGTGCGCCTCCGTGTTTCAGCCCATATTCGGCGTTCTTTTCGACAAGCGTCCGCAGGCGTGGTACCTTAGCGCAGGCACGATTTCGACTATGGTAGGGCTGCTAATGCTGGCGTTTGCCCATTCCATCTACTTGGTCATGGGCGCGGTGGCGTTTATCGGGTTAGGCTCGTCGGTCATTCACCCCGAAGCCTCGCGGCTGACGCACTTTGCGTCGGGAGGTCGCCACGGGTTGGCGCAATCCATCTTTCAGGTGGGCGGAAATTTCGGAGGCTCCATAGGCCCCCTGCTGGCGGCCGCCATCGTAGCTCCATACGGGCAACGCTACATTGCCGTATTCGCAGGTATCTCCATTATTTCGCTGCTGACAAAAAGCCCGATTGTAAAGTGGTACAGGAAAAAAATCCGGCTGATGCGCTCCGTCTCGGCTAAAAAAGTCGTCGTTCACCGGGTGCGCCTGTCGAAACGGAAAATTTACTTTTCGCTTGCCCTGCTGCTGGCGCTGATTTTTTCCAAGTACGTGTATATGGCGAGCCTCAGCAACTTCTACACGTTTTACCTGATAGAGAAATTCGGCGTTACCACCCAACAATCGCAGCTGTTTTTGTTTGCGTTTCTTTTTGCCTCAGCGGTGGGCACGCTGCTGGGAGGGCCTATCGGCGACCGCTTTGGGCGGAAGTACGTTATTTGGATTTCCATTCTGGGGACTGCCCCCTTTTCGCTGATGATGCCGTACGCCAGCCTGATGTGGACGTGCGTGCTGAGCGTTGCCATTGGCGTGGTGCTTTCCTCTGCCTTTTCGGCGATACTTGTTTACGCGCAGGAGTTGCTCCCCACCAGAATTGGGCTTATATCGGGGCTGTTCTTTGGGCTTGCGTTCGGCATTGCCGGCATAGCCGCCGCCGTGCTGGGCAACATTGCGGACGTAAAAAGCCTCGCATACGTTTACAAGCTGTGCTCGTTTGTGCCGCTGCTGGGCGCGGTGGCCATCTTCCTACCCAACGTAAAACGAAAACTCCCCGTCGCCCTCCCCTGATACACTCGCCCTTTTTCTTTACTCAACTTTCGCAAGGGTATTTCTGCAAATTGTAATTATTTATTGGAGGCTATATCCGACAAAA
>JAITAP010000115.1 GCA_031284065.1 Prevotellaceae bacterium | reverse complement strand
GCCCTCTGCGAGCGGCTTGTTGGCGGCAATATGCTTGCCGAGCTTGGCTGCCTTTTGGTAGATGGCGTCGGACAAGTCCGGAGAGGCGGCGCGTATGCGCTCGTACCGTCCCATTTCGTTGATGAACGCTTGCTCGTCCTGCGCCACAACTTTTATGCGGGCTGAGGACAGCCGGGCAACAGCCTTTTCAACCGCTTCTCTGCTTTCGTTGCCGCTCGAAATGCTGACGAACAGCGGCGTTCTTGCGACGTTTGCCGCCGTCAACACCAGCAGAATGTCGGCAAGGCTGTCGTGCTCCTGCACGCGGAAACATGCGCTCTTGAGCGGCAGGTAGCGGAAAATGTTCTCCTCGCCGTAAATGTTGCTAACGTCTTTTTCCTGCGAAAACTCATCGCCCCAAGCGGCTTGGTAACTTGCCTGCGCAAAGTTCAGGCGATTTTTTTCATTTTCGTCCGTGAGCAAGCCGCTTAGGGTGGCCGGATGCTCTGCCTTTGGCAGCTTGGTTTCGGTGAACTCTACAAAGCACGAGGTGTAGTTGGGGCCTCCGGCTTTGACGCCGCCGCCAAAAGCCGAGCGCTTCATCCCGCCAAAGGGCTGGCGGCGCACGATAGCGCCCGTTATGCCGCGATTGATGTAGAGGTTGCCCGCCTCAATGCTGTTTTTCCACAGCGTTTGCTCCTCTTCGTTCAGGCTTTGCAGCCCGGCGGTCAGGCCGTACTCCGACGAGTTGGCATAGGCAATGCCCTGCTCCAAATCGTCGATGCACACCACCGAAAGGAGCGGCGCAAACAGCTCGGTTTTGAACGTGTAGCTCGTTGGCTTCACGCCCCACTTTACCGACGGCTTGAGGATGTACTTTTTTTCGTCAACAAATTCGGGGGCAACCAGCCACGACTCGCCTTCCTCCAAGTGCGCAATGGCGTGTTGCAGCTTTTCGTTGTTGTTGTCTATCATTGGCCCCACGTAGTTGATGGTATCCCACACGCTTCCCGTGCGCAGGCTGGTAACGGCGTCTTTCAGCTTCAGCTTGAATGTTTCGTCGTGGTAAGCTTTTCTGTCCAGCAGCAGCAGCGAGCAGGCCGAGCACTTTTGCCCCGCGTTGCCAAATGCCGACGACACTACGTTCAGAATGGCGTGGTCTTGGTCGGCGTTGGCGGTTATGATGATGGCATTTTTTCCGCCGGTTTCGGCGGAGAGGGGCGTGCGCGGGCTGTTCTCCAGCAGGCGGAGGGCGGTGTCGGTTCCGCCGGTCAAAATCACGTGCTTCACCGACGGGTGCGCCGCGAGGAAGTCCAGCGAGCTGCGGTCGGCGGGACAAATTACCTGCAAAGCGTCCTTTGGAATACCGGCCTCCCAAAAGCATTTGGCAAACTCCCACGCTACCGGCAGGGCAACGGTGGCGGGCTTCAGGAGAACCGTGTTGCCGCCGGCAAGCGCCGCCGCCACGCCGCCAACGGGTATGGCAAGCGGGAAATTCCACGGCGGAATGACCAGAATAATTCCCTTGGGCTTGTACGAAACGGTTTTCAGCTCCTCAAATTGCCTCATGGAGATGGGGTAGAAGCGGCAAAAGTCTGTGGCCTCCGACACTTCCACGTCGCCCTCAGTGAATGTTTTACCGGTAATTGCCGACATGCAGCCTATAAGGTCGCCGCGCTTGGCGCTAAGGTTTTCCGCCACCCGGTGCAGCAATTCATTACGCTTGTTGAGCGGAGTTTTTCTCCATCCGGAAGCGTCCTTTTCGGCAATGGCAACAATTTCTTTCACCTGCTCCGGCGAGGAAAGGTTGGCTTCGCAGAGCGCAACCCCGTCGTTGCGGCTGCGGTCGAGGTACAGCTTCTTGTGCCCGGTAATCACCTCCCTGTTGCCAATCTGAACGGGCGCGATAAAGTTTTTTTCGTTCACTTCGGAGCTCCATTTTTTCAGCACGTTCAGCGCCCACCGGCGGTTTTGCGGTAAATCCAAATCGGTGTCCGGCTCGTTGGCAAAGGTGTTAATATCCTTCACCGCAGCGGGCTTTTTGTTTCTGTCCTGCGCGCGGTAGGGCGTAGTGTTGACCGTATCCTTCAGCTTGTAGGCTTCGAGAAACTGGTTGGCAAGAAAATTCCACTGCGGGCTGTCCAGCTTAAGGTTGAAGGTATAGCTCAGGAAGTTGTTTTTTCCGGTATTTTCGTCCAAGCGGCGCACGAGGTAGGAGATGGCGTTGAGGAAATGGCTGGCTTTTACCACCGGCGTGTAAAGAATGATTTGCTTTTGCAGCTTCCGCATCACGCGCGGCAGGTTGTTTGCCATGCCCTCGAGCATTTCAAAGGTAACGTAGTCCGTCACCTTATTTTTTTCGGCAAGCAGGTGGGCGTAGGCAATGCTAAAGTAGTTGTGCGACGCCACGCCAATGCGACACGCCTTTACGTTCTCCGGCAGCAGCGCCGTGTCGAGGATGTGCAGGTAGTTGGCGTCCACCTCTACCTTTGAGGAGTAAACCGGCACAGCCCATCCGCGCAGCGACGACACAATGCTCTCCATTTGCAGGTTTGCGCCTTTCACCAGTCGCATTTTCAGCGGAGCGCCGCCTTCGGCAACGCGCTTTTTGGCAAAATCCAGCAGCCGCTTCTGGAAGCTCGAAGCGTCCGGCAGGTAAGCCTGCACCACAATCCCCGCCGAGTAATGCTTAAACTCCGGACGGCTCAGGACCTCCGTAAACACCTCAAACGTCAGCTCCGCATCCTTGTACTCCTCCATGTCGAGGTTGACGAACTTGGCGCACGTGTTGCCCCCGTAGTCAACGTAAGGGTTGTCGATAGCCTTTTGGTACACGGCAGCCACAAGGTCGCCAAGCTCCCGCTTGTTTTGCTCGTAGCTCAGCGAGCGGATTTGGGCGTAGATGCCCGACAGCTTAATGGAAATATAGTTGATGTCCGGCTCCTCCAGCGCGTCGAGGTAGTGCCGGTAGCGCTTGCTTGCCTCGCCGTCGCCCAGCACAACTTCGCCCAGCAGGTTTACGTTTTGCCCAATGTTGCTTTCCTTGCGCCCTTCGAGGTGTTTGGTCAGCTTTGGGCGTTCTTCGGCAATGATGATTTTGTTGGTTTCGCTCCGCAGCTTTGCCTTAAAAATCGGCATGGCAATGCTCGGGAACAGAAACCCGCCCGACATGTACAGCTTAATCAGCGCACGGTCGGGAGCGCCGAAAAAGTCGGGGATACCGTACTCTCTGATGATTTGCCTCACCCGCCTGTTCAGCTTGCGGTTGTCGCGTATTTGCGACGATTCGTCCAACATTCGCGAGAGGAATGTTTTGTATTCGGGCGTTTGTACTAAGGAGGCAAACTTTTTTTGCTCTTTTACTTCGTCCGGAGTCAGCTCCGAATCCGCTCTGGCAAGGAACTGCTTAGCCCAGTCGATGACTTCTGCGGTGGAAATTTGTGCCATAAAATATTACTTTATAAAAATATTGCTTTAAAGATTTTGTGAGGTTAAGAAAATGGAGGCAAACTTACATGAATATTTTGAGATTTACAAGGGGGTACGATGAAATTTTTTTTAATGAATACCGGACAGCAATACCCCTCTGCGCATGGAGTTATGAAAGTTACGCCTTTTTTTAGGACGTACGGGGCAGGCGTAAAACCTCATTTCCACCAACAAAGCGACCTCCGCAGCTTCGGGGTTAAAGTTAGATGCGTTTGCCATGCGCCAGCGCTTCGCCGCTCATTCCAAAAATTTCATGTATATTTGCACG
>JAITAP010000036.1 GCA_031284065.1 Prevotellaceae bacterium | reverse complement strand
CTGCATTTTCCGCGTTCAGGTCGGCGTACAGGAAAAAGGGATTCTCTACGCCTTGCGTAGCGCCTGCGCTGCATATATCTGTTCCGATGTGCCAGCATGACAGAAATCCCTGCTGATCGCTCCAGCCCCACAGCTCGGCGTAGGTGCGGTGAAGCCCTATAACCTGCGCTTCAATGGTTTTTGCGTCGGTATATCCCGTACCATAGTACGAATAGGGCTCTTCATCCAAAAAGCTGTCCTTGCAGGACAACGCCGCCATTAGCAGGACGGCCATTAGCAATATATTATACTTTTTCATGATTTTTACAATTTTTTTATAGTGTAACATTTATACCAAAAATAAAGCTCCGTACCACGGGGTAGTTTATAGACCAATCTCCGGAGCCTCGCGAATCGTCGCGGGCTTCGGGGTCCCAGCCAATCCAGTCGGTAAAGGTGTAGAGGTTTCGCCCGCTGAGGTAGAGCTGCAACGCGCCAATGCCTACCTTGCTCACCGCGGCGGCGGGCAGGGTGTAGGAGAGGGTAACGTCCTTAATGCGGGTGAAGCTGGCATCCACCGGGAAGCCGTAGCCGTGGCTGTTGGAGTGGTTGCCCAGCGAGCGCCATTCGTTGCTCTTGTTTTCGGGCGTCCAGTAGCCGATTTCGGCAGGCCCGTTGCGCCGCCCGAGCTCGTCGGAGGCTGTGCCTATCTGACCGTTATTGCGCATTGCGCCCTGCACGGTGTTGATAAAGACGCTTAGCGCAAAGTTTTTGTAGGTAAAGGTATTCGTCAACCCTCCCGTCCACTTTGGGGTGGTTTGCCCCAGAATACTGCGGTCGTTGTCGTCAATCTTTTCGTCGGGCTTGCCTTCAGGTCCGCTGATGTCGGCCAGCTTCAGGTCGCCTGCCAGCGCATCCTTATCCCACTTCTCGTGGAGTTTGGCAGCGATTTCGTCTTCCTGCCAAATGCCCACCTTGGTGTAGTCGTATATCACGCCAATGGGCTGCCCGATAAACCAGCGGTTGCCCAAGTCGTCGAGCCCGTCGCCGTAAAGATCGGTAATTTCGTTGGAGTTACGCGCAAATACGAGCGCGGAGCTCCACGAAAAATCTTTCGTTACAACGTTTTTGGAGTTGATGGTCAGCTCTACGCCCTTGTTTGCCGTTTCGCCGATGTTTGCCCATACGTTTCCGTATCCGGTTGCCCACGGCAGGTTGCGTTGGAGCAGCAAACCATCGGTGTTGGAGAAGTAAACGTCGAGGGTACCGCTGATGCGGTTGTTCCACAGCCCAAAATCTATACCGGTGTTGAAGCTGGTGGTAGTTTCCCACGTCAGGTCGTCAGTACCTATCGTGGATTCCAGCTTCACAGTAGTTTGCTGCTTGCCGCCCATAGCCAGCGCATTTGCGCTCATCTTGGTAAGGCTCTGGTACACCCCGATAGCCTCGTTACCCGATTTGCCGTAGGAGAGGCGCAGCTTCAGGTTGTTGAGAATATTCGCGGTTGGCTGCATGAAATCCTCCCGCGCAATGTTCCAGCCTGCGGCCACAGAGGGGAACACGCCGTACTTGTTGTTTGCGCCGAACACCGACGAACCGTCGCGGCGTACCGTGAAGGTAAAGAGGTAGCGGCTGTCGTACGAGTAGTTTAGTCGCCCCATTTGCGAAAGCATGGTGTAGAGGTCGGCGTACGAATCTACTTTAGCCGTACCAGCGGCGCTCAGCTCTCCCCATCCGAGTACATCGTTGGGAAAATTGCTGCCCTCGGCGGTAGCCTCTTGGTAGTACTTGTTCTTGGCGGCGTACAGGCCGGTAAGGTCGAAGTGGTGAGCGCCAATATCCTTGGAGTACGAAACGATATTCTCAATCGTGTAGGTTTGCGATTCGCGGTTAAAGAGCTTGCCCCAGCCGTTTGCATTATACACGGTTTCACCCTCATACTCGTTGGTGCGGTAGGGCACGTAGGTGTAGCCTGCGTTAAGCTTGTAGCTCAAGCCGCTCAACGGCTGCCAGAGGTTGCCGAAGTTCAGGTCGGCGTATCCGTTTACGCTGATGTTAAACTGGCGACGCTCCGGCTCCAGCGTGGTGGGGAGCAGGGGGTTTGCCCACAGCGTTTCGGAGTACATGGGGTAGTGCGTGAGCGAGCCGTCGTCCTCGTACATTTTGGCGTAGGGGCTCATGGCGGCAGCGTTGAGCAGGTTGGCGCGCCCGCCGTCGCGGTTGTGCGCCGCAATGAAAGAGTTTGTGCCCACCGTCAGGTACTTCGTTACGTTCACGTCCAAGTTGGTGCGCGTGGAGTAGCGCTCGTAGTCGTAGCCTTTCACCACACCCTTTTGGCTCATGTAGTCGCCCGAAATGTAGTAGCGCACATTCTCCGAGCCGCCCGAAACGCTTACGTTATGGTCTTGGATAATGCCCGTTTGCGTAACGGCGTCAATCCAGTCGGTGGTTTTGCCGGTGCGAAAGTTGTCCGCTTCATTGGCATACCTTACGCCGCCATACTCCGCATTTAGCGGATTACCTTGTATGCGGGCATACTCCGCGTAGCGCGCCCGCAGCTGGTCTGTCGAGCCGGGCTCCAGAATGTGTGCAATTCCCTCCACGCCGGCGTAGCCGTTGTAGCGAATTACCGGCTTTCCGCCCACCGCGCCGCGCTTGGTGGTGATGAGGATAACGCCGTTGGCGCCGTTTGTTCCGTAAATTGCCACGGCGGAGGCGTCCTTAAGAATCTCTATCGACTCGATGTCGTTAGGGTTAACGTCGTTCAGCGAGCCGTCCGTCTTGCTCAGCGGCACGCCGTCCACCACAATGTAGGGGTCGGACGAGGCGTTGATGGAGTTTCGCCCGCGCACCATTGCCGACGGCGCATCGCCGGGTATGGACGACGACTGCGTAATGGTTACGCCCGCCGCTACCCCCTGAATCGCTTGCAGCACGTTGGACACCGGCAGCTTGGATAGCCGCTCCTTGGGAACGGAGGTTACCGAGCCGGTAATGTCCGACTTCTTTTGCGTTCCGTAGCCCACTACCACCACCTCGTCAACGCCTACGGCGCTTTCGCTCAGCGCAACGTCCACGCGCCCGCGCCCCGCAATGGCTTCTTCTATGGCGCCCATCCCCAGAAAGGAGAACACCAGCGTAGCGTCGGCGGGTGCGCTGATGGTGTAGCCGCCGTTGGCGTCGGTGGTAACGCCCACCGTGGTGCCTTTCACCACCACGCTTGCGCCCGCCACCGGATTATTGTCGCCGTCGCGCACCGCGCCGGAAACGTTGAGGTTTTGCGCCTGTAGCTGCACGGGCAGCACGGCGCAGAGCAG
>JAITAP010000239.1 GCA_031284065.1 Prevotellaceae bacterium | reverse complement strand
GCGCAAGGCGAATCCGTGCACGAGGCGGTTTACCCCAACCCCGTGGCGTCAGGCGGCACGGTGCACCTCAGGGAGAATGTCCTTACCGGCGACGAGCTGCAGGAGCTGGGCGAGCTGGAGGAGCGCTACGCCACCTTCCGCCTGTTCGACGTGCAGGGCAGGCTGGTGCGCGAGGGCAGGGCCTCCGAGCTGCGCCAGGGGCTGACCATGCCGACTACCCCCGGCATCTACCACCTCCTCCTCGACGGAAAGGCCGGAAGGCTGCAACTCAAGGTAGCGGTGGGGCAGTAGAAATTTTGAATTCTGAATTCTGAATTAGGAATGGCGAGCATCGCAAAGTGCGCCATTCCCTTTTTTTTGCGCGCGCGTCATTCCGCCATCATCCCCCGTCATTTATCGCCATTTTTCCGTCATTCCGAGCGGAGCGAGGAACCTCCCACCGTAGCGCCAAACCCTTGTTGCCGCTATATGGCAAAAATGGCGGGAGGTTCCTCCACTACGCGCGCTCGTGCCTTGCGCGCTCCGGTCGGAATGACGGGGGGGGGGGCTCGGAGTGACGGGGGGGCTCGGAATGACGGTAGGGGCTCGGAGTGGCGGTAGGGGCGGGGCAATAAGCAGGCTTGGGGCTTAACTTAGCAAAAAAAAGGCGGCTACCGGAAAATCCGGCAGCCGCCTTTTCATTATGCCCTACCCGCTAATAAATGGTAAACGTACTTGACCCAAATGACCCCTGGTCAACGGTTACCGTAGCCGAAAAGGTAATTTTTCCATCGCAGGCGTCTATGGTTCCGGAGCCGGACAGGGAGAGATTGGTGTACGGCATTCCCAAAGTAGAGGTG
Source organism: Prevotellaceae bacterium (assembly GCA_031284065.1). Taxonomy (GTDB): domain Bacteria; phylum Bacteroidota; class Bacteroidia; order Bacteroidales; family UBA932; genus JAITMY01. The sequence goes on along the minus strand of JAITAP010000239.1, from coordinate 6,371 downwards.
TTGTCAACCAGCGCCTGCCTTGCTACGGAAACGGTGTGCGTAACAGGGTCAACGGTAATGGTAAGGCTGTGGTCTGCCTTGCCCTCAAACAGCCCCGAAACCTCCAGCTCCGTGTCGGACTTTTTGGCTACCGTGATTTGGTAAGTCTCTTCCCACCACTCGTCCTTAATGGTTTTTGCTCCCGCAAAAGCGTCAATGCTAAGCGGACAGGTTACCGGGTACTTCACGCTGCCGGAGTACGCTCTCCCGTCCACTTTCCACCCGTCAAAGGCCTGGTTGTTGAAGCCGGTGTGCTCGCTCCATCCGGGAATTGTTTTGCCGTTTTTCAGGATAACGTTGGCCGTAATGTACAGCGCCTCGCCCCGCGCAGGGGCAGACAGCCCAAATTTGGCGTAAATATCGGCTATGCTGATACTTTTTTCTACCGGAAAGGCCGTAATGCCATCCTCCACCACGCGCGAGGAGGCATCCCCCTGCGTATCGGCAAGCACCGCCAGCAGCTGGGCGCGGTCGAGCGACGAGTAGTCGCCCTGATACGCCGGAATAGACAGCTTCACTTTGTAGTCTCCGGCGGTTTGCCCCTGCACAATCACGCCGCCGGTGCCGGGCACGCGAACAACGTCTATCAGCACGCCCCGCTGCACCTCGTCAATGGGGTACGGAAGCTCCCTGCGGCAGCCTGCAAAAGCGCATAGCGCAGCGGCTATGAGCGTCAATAAATATATTCTTTTCATATTTTTTATTTGTATTTTTATTTGTATTTAAACATTAATTTATTCATATAAACTCCCATAAACAATTTACAATTTAACGATAATTGCCGCAATACAAAGCATTGCGTCAGGAATACGCCCCCGAAATGCGCAGGTGGTGTTCCTACGGAATACCGGCTTTGGGGTGGTGCGGTATTTTCTACCGAGCGTACATCCCTACGGGATGCGGTAAACCCGAAATAGCTGCGAAAATTGTAGCTACTTATCCCAGAATAAAAACTTTTCCGTCAGGTCCGTCTTTTGCGTCATATTCGGGTTGAGCTCCGTTTCCGAAGCCACCGGGTAGTACAGCGAGCGCGGAAAAGACGCTACGGTCTCTATTGGCGCTCGCGCGGGTGAGTTTGGGGTCGCAACAGGGTTTACGCCGTAGCCTTCGTCCGACGTTCCGCGCGGGTCAAAGAGCGCCGGATAGCCGGTGCGCCGGTAGTCCGTGTAGGAATCTACGGGGTTAAAGATGTTGGCAATCCACTTTTGGGTCATCACAATTTGCATTTTGCCGTCGACGGTGGCAGCGTCGTACTTTGCCAGCACAGCGGCGGTAAGCGTATCCCTGTCGGCGGCGGGAATGGCCGGCGCGCCGGATTTTGCCGCCACGCTGTTTACGTGCGCAACGGCAGCATCTATCGCCTCCTTCAGCAGCGCCCGTGCGTCGCCGGAAGTTTCTCCGGCCAACGCCAGCTCCGCCAGCATGAACTTAAGCGCGTAAAACGTCAGCATTTTGTGAGGCGCACACCCGTTGCCCGAATTGTATCCGGTTATCACGCCGCCTTTTCCGTCGTCGTACTTGCCGCCGCAGAGGTACACGCCAATCTTGGTAAGCGACTTGTCGTTTGAGGAGGCGGAGTTGCTCCCGTTGGACGCAAAGAAAATGGAAACGAAATCGCCGTTGCGGTACTCGTAGTTATTCTCCGTCTCTCCGCCCTTCAGCTGGTTGTAAAAGTAGTACGGAGTTCGGGGGTCGTTAATGCCCGCAAAGGGGTTGGCGGTGCAGTTGTACGTTTGCCCCCTCATTACTTCGTAAAAGAACGGGCTAATGTAGTACGTCGTTTGCCCGCCGCCGTATTCGGCCAGATATGCGGGGTGTCGGTGGTCTGTCGGGCTGGTTTTTTCGTTAAACCAGAACTGAAAATCTTCGCCTGAGGCAATAAAATCATTTTCGGCCATCAGCGCGTCGAATTTATTATGCCAACCGGAGATTTCCGATTTCGCCTTGCGCGATTGCAGCAGGAGCTTCAGCTTTAGCGTGTTGTTCAGGCGCAGCCACTTTTCTGCGCTTCCGGCGTAGAAAAAATCGTCGCCGGCCGGCCTGCGGGTATTCTCGGCGTTCGCGTTGCTCAAGTCCGCGCGGGCAGCCTCCAGCAGCGCAATGAGGCTGTTATAAATGTCGGCGCTCTTGTCGGGGTGAGGCGCATTTAGCCCGGGCACGTTGAACTCGCTGTAGGGAATATCGCCCCACAAGTCCGTCATTACGGAAAAGGCGTACGCTTTCAGCGTCTTTGCAATGCCGGCGTAAACCAAGTTCCCGTCGGGCTCTGCGTAGCCAACAATAGCGTCAAAGTTTGCCAGCGCGTAGGTGTAGGCAAAATTCCACGAGTTGTAGGGGTTATTGGCCTGCGTGTTCATGCCGTAGTTTTGCTCCTCGCGCGACACCAGCTGGTGCACGTAAGACGACAAGCTGTTGCCGATAAAATTACCCTGACTAAACGACTGCGCCATGTAGTATTCGCTGCCCGATAGCAGGCGGGGCAGCTCGGGCGTTGTTGGGCTGTTGGGGTCTTTGTTTACGTCCAAAAAATCCTTTGTGCAGCTCCCGAAGGAGAATGCAAGCAACAGCGCCGATAAAAATTGTGCTATATTTTTTATATTATTCATGATTTTTCAATTTAGAAAGTTAGCTTGAGATTAAATCCTACCCTGCGGATAGTGGGAGCGCTTTCGCGGTCGATGCCCTGCACGTTTCCGCTTCCAAACGCGTTGGAGCCCGGATCATAGTTCAGGTACTTCGGAAAGCCCGGCGCGTAGCGCCAGAGATTTCGGGCAATGACGGAGAGGCTTGCCGAGCCGATAAAGGTTTTGCTCAGCCATTTTTCGGGCAAATCCCAGCCTAAGGAGATTTCGCTTAAGCGGAACACCGTAGCGTCAAAAGCCGTAAACTCGGCCACGCTATTCATGGCAAAAGTGGGCGCAGTGGAAGCCGAAGCAAACCACAGGTCGTTTTCGGCGAGCTGCACGGTATTTGGGATTTTATTGCCCGACGCATCAAGGAGAGGCTCGCGCGTATTTGGGTCGGCAAGCACGCCGGAGAGGATACGTGTTCCCAGCCGGTCTTCCGTATCCTTAGTTACGCCGCGCCCCAGCATGTCGGAGGCAGGCCCGGAGACCAGAATACCGCCTACCCTGAAGTCGAACAGGAAGCCAAGCGAAACGCCCTTGTACGACAAGGTATTTGAGACCGACGCCTTAAAGTCGGGGTACGGATTGCCCAAGTCGCCCAGCTCCGTAGCCTCAAGGTAGGCGCCGGTGGCAGGGTTCACCAGGGGATTTCCCTCGTCGTCGCGGGCAATTACCGAGCCGCGAAGAAACCCGTAGGGGTAGCCCGGCTGTAGCGTAGGCTGCGGCTCGGAGGTGGAGTTGGTGCTCAGCGTAATGCGCTCAACCCCATCCACCAGCGATACAACTTCGCTCACGTTCTTGGTGAAGGTAGCGTAAATGTTCCACTTAAAAGAATTTTCCAGCGACACGGGGACTAGCGTAAGCCCAATTTCTACGCCCTTGTTGCTCATTTCGCCAAAGTTGGTATAGTAGCGGCTTGTCCCTGTGGATTTGGGCAGGCTTACCGGCGCAATTTGGTCGGTGGTGCGCCTGTCGTACCACGTAAAGTCAATCCCTGCGCGGTTTTGGAAAAATTGCAGCTCTGCGCCGAGCTCCAGCTCCGTAGTAAACTCGGGCTTCAGATTCGGGTCGTATAGCGTTGTGGACGCCAGCATGATGGGTTGACCGTCAAAGGGCGCGCTCTGGAGAAAAGCGCCGTTTACGTAGTAGGGCGAAGCGTCGTTGCCCACCATTCCCCAGCCGGCGCGTACTTTTCCGTAGCTCAAAATATCCTGATTAACGTTAAAGGCGTCGCTAAATACAAGCGAGCCCACCACCGCCGGGTAAAAGTAGCTGTTGTTTTTTACCGGCAGCGTGGACGAATGGTCGTTGCGCAGCGTAGCGTTCAGGAACGCATAATCTTTATACTTTAGCAGCACGTCCGCGTATAGCGCCCAAAGCCTTCGCTTGGACGTTCCCTCGCCGGCGGTTTGCTCCTGCGTGTTATCTACGTTGTAGATTTCTTTAAAAATCATTTCGTTGCCCTCCGCGCCGGCTTCTGCAAGCGTGCGCTGGTTTACGTTATGCCCCAGCACAGCTCTCAGGTTGAAATCCGCACCGAGTTCGTGCTGAAACGTGAGCTGAAGATTCGACTCCAGCTCCTGAGTAGCGTAGCTTCCGTTGGTAATCTGCCCCTTTCCGGCAAAGCCTTTGGGGCCTACCGAGCCAACATTGATAACCTGCTTGCGCTTCATCTCATACTGATTCCACCCGAACTGGTAGTCTGCCGATAGCCACGAGGTAATATCGTACCCCGCGTTGAGGCCGGTTACCGTGCGGTACATTCCCGTATTAATGGTGTTGTACTTCCACGACCACAAAGGGTTGTCAACGCCGCTAAGCGGAAACAGGTTGGCGTTGTCGAGCGTTTCGTAGGGTAAGCCGATAATGTCGTAGTTGCGGGGCATCAGCAGGGTGCGGGCAAAGGAGCTCACGGAGCCGGAGTAGTTACCCGCGCCAAAAAAGGGGCCATTCTGTATAGTGTTGGAGTACGACAGCGTGCCGCCCACGCGAACGCCGTTATCCAGCTTTTGGCTTCCGCCCACGCTAAACGAGGTGCGCTCAAAGTTTGAGTACGGGATAGCGCCGTCCTGCTTCAGCTGAGATACGGTAGCGCTAAAATTCCCCTTATCGTTATAGCTTAGCAAATTTGCCGAAACATCCGCTATAATGCCCGCCCTGAAAAGGTCTTTCACGTTATTGGGGTAGGCCTGGTACGCCTGCTTGACAGGCATGTCGGGGTACGCCCTTAGGTAGTCGGAGTAGGTGGCGACGGAGTCGAGCGCCGAAAACGGTGCGCCCCACGAGCCGTTGGAGTTGGAGTACTGAAAGTTGGAGCCTTGCCCGTAGGAATTTTGGTACTCCGGCAGCGAGGCGACGGTTTCCACCGCGTAGGAGGCGGCCACCGTTACCTCAAACTTCTTTTGGGAGAGGCGCGTCCTCTTGCTTCCCGACTTTGTGGTAATCAGCACCACGCCGTTGGCGGCGCGGCTACCGTAGAGCGCCGCCGCCGCCGCACCCTTCAGCACGCTCATGGACTCAATGTCGTTAGGGTCTAAGGTGGAAAGCCCCGTGCCGTAAGCGCCGGAGCTTGTCAGCCGGCTGCCGGTTACGACTTCGGGGTTGCTGTACGGGATACCGTCCACCACGTACAGCGGGTCGTTGCTCCCCAGAAAAGACGAGTTGCCCCGAATGAGCACCTTCGTTGCGCTTCCCGCCACCGCCGACGACGAGCCGACCTGCACGCCCGGTATTTTACCGTCCAGCGAGCGCAGCAAGTCCGGCTCGGCCTTTTGCTTGGCTTCGTTGGGGTTAACCTTTGAAACAGCGTACCCCACCGACCTGTCCGTTCGCAAAATACCCATCGCCGTTACCACCACCTCATCCAGCGACTTTTCGTCGGTCTTGAGCACAACCCTTAGGTTGGCCGCAGCGGGCGCTTCGATTTCGGCGTAGCCAATGTACTTTACGCTTACTGTTTTTGTGTTTTCCGGAACGAAAAGCTCAAATCGCCCTTCGTTGTCGGTTGCCGTCCCAATACTTGTGCCTTTCACAATCACCGAAACGCCAATCAGGGGAGCTCCGGCTTCGTCCGTCACAACTCCCGATACTTGCTTGCTCTGCGCAATCGCAAGCTCCATACTTATTAGAAAATATGTAAGTGATAATATAAATCTTTTTGTCATAAACTCTACTTCTAAAATTAAATACACCAATTTTTACCTCCCTGCTGCGCCTGCGGCAGGGTACAGTAAAAAAGACGCCCCGCTCCGGCGTGCGGAGGAGGCATGAAAAAACGGCTTGGCTCCCGTCAAGCGCGAGGGCAAGCCGTAACTTTTTTGTACGTAAAATGGCGACTGTAGCCAAAACGCCCGTCGCTGCTTGCGCGGCAAGCGCGCTCAGCGCAGCAAAGAGGCCGGAAAGCTGAGAAAACAATCCGCGCACGGGTAGCCGCCGCGCGTGTGCGGCAGCTATGCCAGCCCCGTTGCAGCTATGCAGCCGGCTAAAAGCGGCGGTTTCTTGCGTATTGTTGTTGAGTCTCATTTTACAATTAGTATTATGGAACAAATTTTCCTTAGCCGTGCAACAACTACGGCACGTCTCTTGGTCGCAGCTACAGCTAAGCTAATCGCAACCCGACAGCAGCCGGGTTGTGAAAAAATTCGTGACTTTAAGGTATAAAAAAAACCCTAACGCTTCAGCTAAAATACGCTATAATTGATTAAG